>CALMZT010000036.1 GCA_937870805.1 uncultured Chloroflexota bacterium | reverse complement strand
GGAAGGTGACCTCTACGTCATCACCCACCGGGAAGCGCATGGCGTAACGCAGTTGTTGCAAGCGCCGTATGTGTTCACTGCTAAAAGGCGACGACCAGGGCACAGCAGCAGCAACGACATCATCAATCGGCTCACCATTGATCTCGATAATCTCTGCCCCAAGCTCAATCCCTGCATCCTCTGCCGGACTACCTGCAAGGACATAATTGACAATCGTACCGCCGTTGTCCACATCACGGATTGCCATCCCCAAACCGCCGTCCGTTTCCTCGATGAACATGTCAACAAGGGTACTGGTCACTGACCCCCCGACATGCCCATCAGGAATTGCCCATAGAAAGTCGCGCAGCGCCAGTAAATAGGCATCCGAGTCTTCATCTTGTTCCGCCTGTTCAAAGCGCGGACGGAACTCGTCAGACAACTCGTCCCAATCAAGGTCTTTATATTCCGTAAATGCGTACTCGTTGCGGAACTTTTCAATCATCGCATCGAACGCTTCGGTATAGCTCATTTCTGAGAAATCGTCGGCTTCCGCACCCTCGCCTTCAATCAAGTCAACCGTTGCTGTCTCTGAGCGATCAAACGTGAACGAGTCGCTGTCCATGTTTACGAGGGTGTAACCTTGCGGCAGCAGCACAATAGGGTCATCTTCGGTGAACAGGAAACCATCATCGCCGAATCCTGATGGAAAGCCTTGTTCATCTTCCGCCGTATAAACCAGTATCGTGCCGCCTTCCCATTCATAGCCTGCTTCGCCCGTCTGGGTGCTTGGATTCACTCGTGTCGAAACATAGGCGCTCGACCATCCACCACCTTGCAAATCACGTACCTCAAGGAACGGATCACCCCACGTATTTGTCCAGAAAGCCAGCGCAAACACCTGTACACCGGGATCATCGTCGCCATCATTATCCACATCGTTGTATTCGCCTTGTGGCACGATTGGCAGCGTCAGCGAATAGCTGAAGGGTGAGCTGTAGAAGTCAGAAGTCAGTTGTCCAAGAGTCTGTGAGGAGATTGTAGGATCGTAGCCCCGGTCACGACGGACAAACCCTGTTTGATCTTCGGTGATGATAATTGGCTGTGCAACCCCAGCCGTGAAAAAGGGGTTAGTATATGCCAGTTCACCCGTAATAATCACGGGTCCCCCCTCGTCGTTTTCAATCTCAGCTTTTGGAATATCATTTTGCGCACGCGCAAACGAAAGCGTACTCATCAAACTTATAATCAGTAAGAGGGGAAAAGCTCTAAATCTCGTTCGCATACACCTAAACCTTTGCATTCCATATTTAGTCCGCTAGTTTGCCGCATTCACACCAAGACTGCAAATAAACAAAAACGTGGCGACCATACTCAGCCGCCACGTCTGTCAAACATCATTTGTAGGGGCGCAACACCTAAGCGAAGCAACTGCGCCCAAATCCGAAGTGCGTAACTGTTAAGGCGTTTCCGTCACGCTCAACGTATAGTCGCCCTCACCAGTATCGCCGAACGTTCCCACCTCGACAATCAAGGTAAATCCGGCGGGGATTTCCAGTTCGGTCAGTGCCGAGTTGAACACCTCACCAGGTACAGAATCGTCATTTTCGGCGAGCAGGTTGCCTTCGGTGTCATAAAGACGCAGATAAGTGTCAAACTCTTGCGTTTCATCGCTCACCGTAATATCGACAATCGCATCTTCTTCCAGCGTCAGGACGTATTGCGCGCGTTCGCCAACTGCCAGTGTGCCTTCGACTTCATCGCCCAGCGCGATTTCGCCACCATCGATGACGCTGAACTGCGGCGCGTTTGCCGCATCCAATGCCTCAACCGCCGCGCCGAGAATAACGTCGTCTGAACCCAGCAGGCTTTCTTCCGTCACCGGAACAACAACCGTCGGCGCAACACCCTGTCCTTCAAGATGAATGTTGCCTTCAGCGTCAACCGCGCGACCAATCGTAAACTGCACGACTTCGCCTTCGGGCATGAAGAACTGCTCGACGCTCCCGCCATAGCCACCCGTCGGATACTGACCGACAATGATCGCACGATCTTGCAGCGTCATATCATAGCTGAAGAACTCGCACGCGCTGGCGCAGCCGGGACCGACCATAACTGCAACCGGACCGTTATAGCGCAGATTCTCGGCTGGCAAAATGAAGCTGTTGACGGCATTTTCATCGAATACGAAATCGCCGCTCTCCTCATCGTAAAAAGCCGTAGCGCCTGTATCCAACTCTTCGTTGAAGAAGTATGCCGCCATCTGATCGGCAAGCCAGCCATTACCGCCGCCGTTCTGGCGCATGTCGATCACGATACCTGGAATACCATTCTGGTTCGCGTACTGAAGCATACGCTCCCACAGTTGGACAGTCAGACGAGCATCGTCAAAGAAGCTGAAAATCTTGACATACAGATAGCCGCTGGGCAGCACGCGATATTCCACAGGAAGTTCTGCGCCCGTCAAACCACGATTGAATGACGAGTAAGACAGGCTGGCGCGTTCGGGAATAGTCGTCAATGTTACTGTGGTGGGGTCTGCATCGCCGGGGTTCCGATATGTCACTTCCACGTCCACGCCGACAGGGAAACGCAGCGCATAGCGCAGCAGTTGCAAACGTCGCACCCAATCAGAACCATAGGGACCTGACCAAGGGGTAGCTGCGTCCACAACCTCGGTAATCGTATTCCCATCAATCTCAAGGATTTCCGCGCCTAGCACAATGCCAGCTTCGGCAGCGGGTCCGCCGTCCAGC
>CALMZT010000035.1 GCA_937870805.1 uncultured Chloroflexota bacterium | reverse complement strand
GTGCATTGGTCATGAGATGTCCTTCAAAACTGATGTGTTTAGGTTATCACAAAAACCTACGGCATAAGATGTAACTTCTGTTAATAAATCATTGAGGTGAATCGGTTTCAAGATGTTCCCGCTCTGGTATAGAGGTCAAAAACGGCGGCATAAATTCTAATATCTGCAAAACCAAAATGCTTCTTACGTGTCTCATCCCCTATACTATAACACAGTGCATGGTATACGGTCAGTTACGAGGCAGAAATCATGGGTTGGGATTTCGGTAACTTGTGGGCGGCAGGACAGGCAATTTTACAAGGGATTGATCCTTATTCATTACCTCATTTTAGGTATCCCTTACCTATGGCATATTTTATGGCAATTTGGGCACTGATTCCACGCGACACAGCATTCATACTGTGGGGGGTATTGAACTTCACCTTATTGGTGTGGGCGTTTCGCCGCGATGTTTGGAAGTGGATGCTTTACTTTCCCGTGTTGCATGAATTCTATTTAGGAGAGAATGAACTGCTGTTCTGGTGCATAGAACGTGTGCTGCAACCTGGTTGGCGAGGCGCGATTATGGGTGCATTCATGACCCTTAAACCTCAAACTGCATTTGTACTGCTGTCGTGGCATTTGTGGCAGTGGCTGCGTTATGACCGCGTTACCTTTGTACGCTGGCTTGGCTGTACAATATTGCTGTGGAGCTTACCCTTACTCTGGCGGCCTCATTGGGTCAGTGACTGGTTGTTGGGACGCGCAAGTGAAAGTTCTGGCAGTGAGGCATGGTTATTCAGTTTTAGCAACACAACGGGAATTTTTAGTTTACTGCGCTTCAGTTATGACTTATTTATCCCATTGGTCATTGTTGCGTGCATTGTGGCAAGCTGGGGATTGTTTTTCTCTAAGTCAAAAGAAATCGCGCGCGCCTGTCTTTTCTTAGCAAATCCAATAGGGCTGTTATATGGGCAAATGCAACTGATGGGGACTGCGCCAGCCTACATCCTTGTGCCACTCAACTTGATTACAGTCACGATTGCCTTGCTTACACAGAATTTTGCCGTGTGTATGCTTGTGCCGATTGCCGTTATTGTGTGGAACTGGTGGCAGCAGAAAAATAAGGACGTTGCGACTCAACAGAGTTTGCACAACGTCCCCAGCAGTTCACAGCTTTAGAACGCCTTTACGGCGTCGTATCGTTTTCGTTGGCACCCGGTTCCAGCGACGTGAAGTAATCGCGCACGATGCCACGTAAACCAATGGGGATGTAATCACCGTCGAGCGCACGGTTGACCGCTTCAGAGTAATCGCCAAAGACCTCGTTGTAGGGGACGACGCTCGTGCCATCAGGATTTTGTGAGATGTCTTCTTCTGAGACAATTTCGCCGTCTGGGTTTGCTTCTATTTGAATTTGCTCATCACCTTCCCCACCGATGTTGCGGGGCGGCGCGATGGGTTCAAAATCGCTTTCCCCTGTGCCATCAGGGTTGTTACCTTGACCGGGTGCGCCATCAGCAGGTGTACCGTTTTCTTCACTGCCGGGACCCCCTTCCTGATCGCCAGCGCCACCACCACCGCTGCTGCTGGGGTTGTTGCCAGATTGGTCACTGGGCTGCAACTGCTGCACACCGTCATTGCCGCCTTGCCCCTCCTGACCACTGCCCGATTGTCCCGGCTGCTGCCCTTCGCCTTGCTGTCCTTCACCCTGCTGTCCTGGCTGCCCACTTTGTCCCGACTGTCCCTGCTGGGTTTCTCCCGACTGTCCTTCTTGCCCTTCCTGTCCTTCTTCCCCCTGCTGTCCTGAAGGACTTTGCTGTCCAGTTTCTCCCTCTTGCCCCTCTTGTCCTTGCTGCCCTTCTTGTCCTTCTTGCCCTTCCTGTCCCTCTTGTCCTTGCTGATTTTCTCCACTCTGGGCTTGTTGGCTTTCGGCAATTTGATCAGCGGCTTGCTCTGCGGACTGCGCACTTTCCTGCATCTGCTGCGCGCTTTCTGACTGCTGGGCTTGCGCCTGCGCGCTTTGTTGTAAGCTGTTGATGGCCTCTTGAATTGATTCCTGGGCGGCTTGAGCGTCACCATTTTCCAGCGCGTCGGAAGCCTGTTGAAGGGCATCAGACGTGCGCGGGTCTGTTGCTTCCAGCGCATCAGCCGCTTGTTGCAGCGCGGCGGCGGCTTGCTGCTGCTGTTCAGGAGTCATGCTGTCGAGGTTTTGCGACATCTCTTCAAGCATTTGGTTGAGCGGAGGCGAGTCTGATTCACCCGCTTGAGAATCTTGCGTTTGATCCTGATTCTGTTCATTGAGCGCATCAGCCGCCTGCTGAATGGCGCTTTGCTGTGCCTCAACTTCCTGCTGCATTTCCTGCGCCTGTTCTTCAAGGGTTGCCTGCACGTCGTTCATCGTGGCGAAGGCTTCTTCAGGTGAAATCTGTGGATCTTGCAAACGTTCCTGCGCCGTCTGTAACGACTCCAGGATTTGCTCACGCTCGGTTTCATCTAATGAGGGATCGGCAGCGATATCTTCGGTGATCTGCTGCACATCGTCGGCAGCTTCGGTGATAGCAACTTCTTGTGCGGGGTTGGCATTGGCTTCGCTTTCTGGCGCGAACAGAATGAGTAAAAGCGCCAAAATCACTGCCAGCGTGGCAGCGAGTGCCCATTCTCTGCGCCGGGTGGTTAACGGAAGATATTCTGTGGCGCGCACGCCGCGTGCGTTATTTAATGCATCTTCGACTTGATATTCGGCAAGCTCATCATCGGCGCGGATACGTCCTTCGAGCAATTCCAGCGCTGTTGAAACCCGTTCGCGCAAGCCGAACAGCACATCAAAGCGGCGCGCGGAGTCAATTGCACGGCGCGGACGCAGCCATACAATGAGCAGCATCAAGGCAATGCCTAATAGCACAGCCGCCGCAGTGCCTAAAACAATCTGTTGATCGGTGATGACCGCACGTTCGAGGCGTGTGTAAAGTGCAATGCCGATGCCGATGATTAACCCCGGCAGAATGCTGCGCGGCAGCCACGTCCACGAATGCAGCAGCCGAAGCCGCCGTTCCCATCTACGCACTTCGCGGGTGAGTGCGCTCATCATATCGCTAGGGAGAGATTGTGCTGCCATGCACTGAATCCTTCACATTTTCAAAAACAACAGAACTTACAATCACAACGCTTTATCATCACAGACGCTAGAATAGGGTTATTTTGTTCCCAAATCTGCAAGTAAACTATCCATAATCTTTCCTATTGTAAACGAAAATGGCAGGTTTTGTCCTACGATTACCTGCCGTTCGTGCGTTACAGGTTGGCAATCACTAGGTGTACTGTTTGCGAATTGTGGGAATCAGATACTCATGGAAGGCGCGATTTAAATCGTATTCAGGTTTCCAACCCCAGTCACGCTGCGCGGCGCTGTCGTCCATTTGCGCGCACCACGAATCGACAATACCCTGCCGCTGTGGATGTGGCTCAAAGGTGATCTGTGCTGAAGGGAATGCGCTGCGCACAATGTCGGCAATTTCGCCCGCAGGCAGACTGAAACTGGTGACGTTGTATACTGTGCGTGTCAACCGTTCGCGCGGCGCATCGGCAATTTCCAACAGCGCACGGATGGCGTCGGGCATTGCCATAAAGGGAATGGCAGTATCGGGACGCACGAAGCAGGCGTAAGGTTCGCCTTTGGCGGCAGCGTGCAGCATCTCCGGCGCGTAATCGCTTGTCCCACCCGTTGGCATCGTCGTGGCGCTGATGAGTCCCGGAAAGCGCAGGCTGCGGAAATCAACGCCTGAACGCTGCGGGACATCGGCAAGCTGGCGATAGTGATGCGTGTAGTAGCGTCCCGTGTGTTCGCCATACAGCTTGTTGATGCCGTACATCGTCGTCGGGATAGTGAATTCGTCTTCTTTGACAGGCGGTGCGGCGTTTTTCGTTGCGATGTCAGGCATTCCATACACAGCAACCGAGCTAGGAAAAATGAACTTTACGGGGCGTCCGCTGATACGCGACTGTTCGACGGCAAGTTGCAGCAGATTGACCGTGCCTTGTACGTTGACGCGATGCGCAGCTTCAGGGCGGAACTCCGAATGCGTGGAGAGCAGCGCTGCAAGATGAAAGATGGTGACGATTTCGTATTCGCTGACGAGTGTTTCCAGCAATCCATTGTCGAGGATGTCGCCGACGATGGTCTCGTACACTTTCGATTCCATCGACTTGTCCAAGCCACGAATATCCAGAACCATCACAGGTGGCATGTCTTTGATCGCGGAGAGCTGGTTAATCAACCCGTGCCCAACTTCACCATTCGCGCCTGTGATGAGAATTACTTTATTTCGCATCATAAAATTATTTTCCTTACTAAAGTGAATTTAAGGCTCTAGCACATCAAACATGGCGTAAGTGTCCAGCACACGCCCGTCAGCGTCAAGACTCAGCCAGTTGGTATGTCCCCATTCTGTGGTAACGCCGTCAAGAGCAAACAACGCAACACCGATGACGCGCGTGTCGTCTGCCCAGGGCGTCCAACCGCTTGTGGGATACTGCGGATAGCGCCCATCATTGCCGTAAAACGCGAGTTCAACGTACTGTGCGACAGTTACCGCATCAGGTAAGGGCGTGTTGTCGAGTGCGTTGGGGTCGGTGCTTTCGCTGTGACGCCAGCCGGTTTCGGTAATCATCACAGGCAAATCATGGATACCATACGTTGAAAGTTTCCAGAGTTCCCACTCGTAACCGTTGATGCCGCGATTGTAAATGTCTGCTGGTGGTTCGGCGTGCTGTCGGTTCACGGCATCGTTGAGCATATCGCGTCCGTAGGCTTGTACCCAGGGTGGCAAGGTGAAGGGACCTTGTGGATAGGAATGACTTGCCCACACATCGACGTATGAGAACACATCAGGATAGGCGGCGATCATGTCATCGAGAAAACTTTCTTCGTCCACGTAGTACATGCCGTCGATGAATGGTTGACTACCGGTGTTCGGAGTATAGGGGTCGAAGCCTGCGTTGAGGATGATCGCTTGTGGGTCGGCGGCGTGGATGGCATCTGCCACGTCGATGAGAAATCGTGCGTAGGCGGCGGGGTTGGGGCGTCCACTCCATTCGTTGCCGTGATTGGGTTCGTTGCCGACGATGACGTAATGTGTGTCTGTCGTCCATTCCAGTCCCGCGACGAAGGTGGCATAGTCTGAGGCGAGGGTACGATAGCTGCCATCAGAGTCAGCCGTTGGTGCATTCCACCAGTTGTTTTCGCGATCAAAGGTCGTCGCAAGGCGTAAAATAGGAGTAATGCCCAGCGCGGCGCACAAGTCCATAAAATACTGCCAGCGTTCAAGATCCAAATCGTCGGCGCGTATGAGTTCGACGACAAAACCGCCATCGCCCACCAACTGCCGCGCATATTGTAAATGTTCGTACCAGAGGGAAGTATCCCAGACATTGCGCCCGTCATCGAGCAGCAAATGGATACCCCGTTTATTTGGGGCAAGGTTGCGAAGGTAGAAGATCCAGATGAGGGCACCGAACAGCGTTATAAGGGTAAGCGTTGCGCCGAGTCGTTTAGCTGCCCGCCACAGCATCCTGTGCCTTCTGTTCTTTGATCATCTGAAGGGCTTCTTCCTGCGTATCGGCAACCAGCATATGTTGGGCGAAGCGGGGATACATAGCCCGAATCGACTGCGAGAGATTTTTCCAGAAAGTTTCGTGTCCACCTGGAACACTGATATGCAAAGCAATCTTAGGGGCAAGCTGCTGCGTCAAAACGGCAAAATGAGTGATAATATTCGATGGGATATGAGAGCGTGCGACATCATCACGCCGGACAGAAAAGCTGTAAACTGTTCCACTGGCATCTGTGGCAAGCTCTTGCGCAACGGCAGAAGCAGTGTAAAGTTCGTCCCATGTCCACTTGCCATAGTATTCATAGATAATAATAGTATGTTCAGAATCGAACCACGATGCATAAACTGCCATAAATAACCCCCTTATTAGCAGCAGCGCACCTCATATTTTACAGGGTATCGCTAATTTATGAAACCCTAACCAGACAACCTACTTTATTTTTCTATACATGATCTGCTAACATCTCTTATTTGATTCTTGTGTCATGTATCGTAATGACCTTGAAATGCGGACATCTTTGAGGCGAGGAATAGCCTGAGGTGCTCCTTCCATAAACATCTATAGTTATTTACGGAAGGAGCAGCAGTCTTGGATGGCAAAGGTTGTTAAGTTTACCCTACGACAGCAGGGCTTCGACATCGGGCAGCGTGACACCCGTTCTGTCGTAGATCATCGCTGTGGCTTTGCGGATGTTGGCGCTGAGCGACGCACGTCTGCCGTTCTGTAGATTTTTCAGTGTTTGAACATTATGCATCAGCCAATAGGCACTTGCCAGCACTTCAAAGTACGCTAACTGCTCAACCCTTTCACCCGTTCGTCGTTCGTATTCTGCCAACACATCATCACGAAATTCGCGCAAGTCACTGCGTTCGAGCGATGTCAGTGTCCAGCCAAGATCGAAACGTGGGTCAGAGATTTGCCAACCCCAATCGATGATGACGCCTTCGTAAGCGCCCTCTTCCGTGATGATGACGTTGTGTGGATGAAAAT
The DNA here is from genome assembly GCA_937870805.1 of uncultured Chloroflexota bacterium. GTDB lineage: Bacteria > Chloroflexota > Anaerolineae > Aggregatilineales > Phototrophicaceae > JACAER01. Next base: position 1,471 of record CALMZT010000035.1, on the reverse strand, counting down.
CACGGTGGGTAATCGTGGGGCGCTTGCATGGCACAAGATCACGCCGCGCGTGCAGCCATTCAACAACGGGCAGGATTTCGCTGCCGGACTGCTTCAGATTGTAGATTTCGCGCTTGATGAGCGTGTACTCGTCGTTGATCTTCAGATTAGGGACAAGTACCGCCCAGGACAGCGAATGCAAATCTGCCAGCAAGCCGCTGAACAGCCCGATCAACTGGCGACGGCGTTCCTCTGTGGCACACTCAATCGCATCCCACATGCTTTGCCCTTCGATGCGTTCCATAATGACAAAGGCACTGCCGAGATGGCTCTCGTCCACCTCGACTAAGGTGCTGCCCGGAACGGGAAAGCCTTCATCGTGCAGATTCCGCAGCGCGTGGCGTTCCTTTAATGCGCGGTCTGCGCCCATAATGCCTTTCGCGTACAGCTTTAATATGCGCGGTTCGCTGTACACGGTGTTATTCATTTCATAAGTCAGCGTGTAGCTGTAAACATCGCTGCCTGTTGCTTGGTCAATTTCCTTGAGATCTTGGATCTCCATCTTTTCTCGCAGCGGAAACTTGATCTGATAGTAGATCAAGAGGTTCGCTCGTAGTTCGATTGTATTCATAGCACCCTCAATATCACACGAAGAGGGGCAGTACCCTGTGAGGTCTGCCCCTGCGCTTGTATTGTCAACTCTATTATAGACGATGTGTGCCTAACGAATCACACCTAATTCTTTGCCTACTGCTTCAAATGCCGTGAGCGCTTGCTCCAAATCATCCTGCGAATGCGCGGCTGTATTCATGACACGGATACGTGCCTTACCCTTTGCGACGGTAGGAAAGCCTATCGCCATCGCGAACACGCCGTTTTCAAACAGCTTACGACTGAACTGCTGTGCCAGCGGCGCTTCACCGAGCATCAGCGGAATAATCGGCGTCGTGCTGTTTCCAATGTCGAAGCCCATGTTCTTCAGTTCGCGCTTCATAAGCTCAGCGTTGCTCCACAAGCGCTGGACAAGTTCCTCTGAGCTTTCCAACATATCGACGGCTTCGAGGCAGGCTGCTACATCGGGTACAGTCATCGCGCTGCTGAACAGGAATGGACGCGCTCGCTGCCGCAGCCAATCGATAATCACTTTGCGTCCTGCGATAATGCCGCCCACGGCACCGAATGCTTTACTCATCGTACCGACTTCAATATCGACTTTACCATGCAAGCCAAAATGATCGACAATACCGCGCCCGCCGCGTCCCAAAACGCCTTCGCCATGCGCGTCATCGACCATCAGCAGAATGTTGTGCTCTCTGGCAACCTCGTAGAGTTCGGGCAATGGAGCAATGTCACCGTCCATGCTGAACACACCATCGCTGATAATCAGATAGCGGCGGTTGGGATTTGTGCCCAACGCTTCACCTGATTTTGCAACATACGTACCAGCTTTGACTTGTTCGATTTTCTCACGCAGGTCGTTCACGTCGTTGTG
>CALMZT010000034.1 GCA_937870805.1 uncultured Chloroflexota bacterium | reverse complement strand
TCGGCCCACAGGTCGTTCCAGCAATGGCCGTGGCCAGGTCCGACACCCGCCATCGGATCGCAGTACTGTCCCGACTCGTCGCACATGCCATCCACCGGACACGCGCCGTCGGACGGATCGCCTTCCGCCATGCCAGGGGCGGCGATGGCCTCGGGCATGGGCTCGGCTTCCGCGTCGCTGACCCACGTGCCTTCGACCGACGTGGGTGGGGTGAGACTGGGCTTGGCCGCGATCAAGGCCGGAGCGCCGGAACGCGGCTGCAAGGCGCGCGATCCCCCGCTGCGCGCTTGGCCCCAGCAGGGCAGTGCTGTGCCTGCAAGCGCTGTGCCGCTGGATATACGCTTTGGTGAAATTCATCTGGTGGGCTTTGAAACGCCTAACGCACGCTATGCGCCCGCCGATGTCATCCCGATCACGCTGTACTGGCAAGCCGATGCACGCAGCGCCATTGACTACAGTTTAAGTCTAAAAGCCATTACCAATGACACCGCCGTCGTCGGCAGCGTTGACAGCTATCCAGGGTGGGGCAGTCTGCGCACGAGCACATGGCAAACCGGTGTCATCTATGCCGACCAGTACCTCGTCCCGCTGTTTCCCGACGCACGCGGTTATTCTCCGCTGCGTATCAACGTCCACTGGTGGCAGTATCCTGACGGAGCAAGCCTGTCGATCAGCGAGAATGGACAGCCTGTACCTGCGGCGCTGCTGCCTGTCGGCGCGTTCACCGACAACACACCCCTTGTTGTGCCAGAAAACCTTTTCACAACGCCGCCTGTCGATTTTGGGAACACCTTCCGCTTGCTCGGTTATGACAGGCGTAACGAAGCGTTGACGCTGCTTTGGGAAGCCTCGACGGTTCCACAAGAAAACTACACCGTGTTCGTACAGGTGTTGTCAGAGGATGGTATTGTCGCGCAAGGCGATGCCCCTCCCGTCTTACCGACACAGTATCTACGCACAGGCGAACAGTTCATCACACAGCATACGCTGACGACTTTACAAACGCTGCAAGGCACGTATCCGCTGGTGGTTGGCTGGTATCAAGGGGCACAGCGCCTCGCTACCGATTTCCCCAATGACTCTTTCCCTCTGCTAGAAATCAGTGTTCCTTTCAGTGAGCCTTGAGTCGATGAGCATTGAAGTGATAGGGATGAGTCCTTGTATAGCGCAAGTGGCTCATCCTTTTTATTTACAACCCTCACCATGCAGCCCTTAACCGTTAACTTTCTTAAGACTTTTATGGTTGAGCGTAAGCGTAGCCTTAAGTGAACCTTGTGTTTATGAAGAAAATATTTTTGTGAAAAAGGTAAATATTTCCCGAATTTCTCCCTAAAACCTGACTTAGGTACTAGCCATCTCTTAAAAAATGCTGTAGGATTTCAAGTGTATTTTAATCCTAAGTCAATTCTTCATTTAAGGAAAAAACTCATCATGTTAACCCTCAACGATCACCTGGCAGTCACCGAAGAACGCGGAATGCAGTACGTTGGCGACAAGATGCAAACCCTCCATCGCGAGTTATATCGTCAACTGCGCAGCTATGGCATCAATCTGCACCCGCATTGGAACCGCCCGGTGTCGTTTGACTCCATCGCTGACCCGTACACTCGCGAGGTCGTGGCGCTGCGTTACTTCCGCTGTCGTGGCGAAGCGCAAGCCGTTGAGCACATGATGGCAGATGGAATGCCCGGTGAAGTGAGCTATGACAGCCATCCGGCGATTGAAATCCGCGTGACCCCCGATCACTTTGCGATTGAACTGGTGATTGCCCCCAGCGCGTGGTGGGATCAGCAGAACCTCGTCGGCAAGATGACCATTGAACGCCAGCGCGCCGACTTTTACCAACTGCTGCGCCAGATGAGCTGCGAAGTGCAAATCGGCTTCTGGCAGGGCGCTTACCTCAGCGATGTGCGCTTAAGCACCTGCGACATTTATAACCCCCGTATTCTCAATGAATGGATGAACACTTTCGCCGAAGGACAGGACTGGGTGCGCGCAGGCATTTGGTATCAACCCGACCACGCGGCGCTGTCTGAAGAAAATATTGTTTCTGAACTTTTCCAGCGCGTTTCTGAACTTTATAAGTTGTACAGCTTCTTCACATGGACGAGCGACAACGACTTCCGCGCGGTCTATCGTAAGCTGCTGGCGCGTACCGCATAAAAGGAATGAGTTGCCTAGTGCTGTGAAGTACAATTGTGATTGGTACGACGATGGCAAGACAATTCTGGTTATTCGGGCGCTGACGCAGTGGGACTGGAAAGACATCGACAGCGCCCTTACCGAGCAAATGAATTGTGTGCGATCTGTGAAGCACAGCGTTTACACCATCTACGATTTATCCGCAACGCCTGTTATTCCTAAAGGGCTTGCGCTCCCCAATCTCAAGCGCGTCACCAGCGAACGCCAGCCCAATCAACGCCTGACTATCTACGTAGGCATGGGTTTCTTGCAGGAGCGCTTGATGGAAATGACCAACACCGCTTTCAACCTTCAAGAGCTTTTCAAAAACTTTCACTTCGCCCGCACAATGGACGAAGCGCTAGCGATCATTGAGGCAGACAAAAGGCGTTTCCAAAACGTCTAAACGCAGCTATGAAACACACCTGCCATTGGCACGACGATGCCGGGACGATCCAGGTGATTACCGCACTCCCCAACGCGACATGGAACGACGCTTACCGCGCAGTCGAAGACCAAATGGCGTACATCGCCTCGGTGACACACGGCGTTTATACGATTTATGACCTGCGACTCAGTGCGATACTGCCGCAGGGGGTTGCCTTTCCCAATCTGCAACGCTTGATTTCCCAACGCCAGCCCAATCAAACGCTGACGATTTTTGTCGGCACGAGCTACCTCGCATAGCGCTTTATGGAATTCGCGCGTAACATGTTTGGACTCAGCAGCATCTTCAGCAATTTTCACTTTGTGGCGACACTTGAAGAAGCCCTGCAACTCATCGACTCCCATAAAAAGCAATCGCGCGATTAAACCTTACTCCTGTCTAAAATTTAAGCGAACGTGTCTATTGTCAAAGAATAATGGCATATCACTCTTAAGTCTTAATTGACAATGATCGGCGCTTAGTGTAACGTAAAAAGTAATTATATTGCACGTAAAGCTCATCGGGGGCGAAACGATGTCTGTAAAACTCGATTGGTTCGACAACGAAAAAACGATTGTCCATCAAATATTTAAAGACAAACTTACTACCAATGACTTGATGATCGCTGCCAATCAAACGGAAGTGATGTACCTCGAAGCTGGGCGGCGCATTTTTGTGCTGAGTGATTTCACCCGCCTCACGGGTATCGGTAACTCAATTCTTCCCTCTGTGAAGAGTTTGGAGCAAAAATACTACGCGAGCGAATATTCGTGTGTCGTCGTGTCGCCGTCCTACTACATCATTACACTAGGACAGATTGCACGCACGATGTCGCCAAACTTCATGAAGAACGTGTATTTTGTGCAGACCCTTGAGGAAGGGCTGAAAAAGATTGTCCATCTGAAAGTGCTCGACGCGAACTCATAACCACCCAACAGTTATGCTTTTTTGTTGTCTAATGGAGAAATCAATTAGACTGCAATGGGCTTAAGCCCATTGTTGAGGTAAATCATTCGTGTTCGTTTTGATTTTTCCATAAGCAACACAATCGTCTGATTGTTGATTGACCCACGTTCATCAATTTCATAACTGACGTTACGCAGGTTCAGTGCGAACAAGGGGTTTAAACCCTTTGTTCACAGGTTCAGGGTGCGTAACGTCAGTTCATAAGAACAATTTCGGCATCATTTAGGAAAATTCAGCGGGGCGTAGTTCAACCCCTGTTTCATTTCACGAAGGTTTATGCTTAGCGCAGCAGAGACGTTACGCAACTCATAATTTATGAGTCTTGCAAATAGTACTTTGGGATAGTAGTTTTGTTAAAATTTTGTCTTAGAATTGTAGTGAAATATATTGGTGGGGGACTTTATGGCAAGTTATAAAGCCAACGACTCTGAATCTAATCAACCGAATCGTGAAGAACTTTTACAAATGGCGATTAATGCGGCGAAAAACGGGCAGCGTGAGGGTGCGCGCGTGATGTTCCGCCAGATTTTATCGCAGGACAAAAAGAACGAACGTGCCATGATGTGGATGGCAAAACTTGCGGGCACTAAAAAAGAGCGTATGCAGTGGCTCAACCGGGCGCTGGCGGTCAATCCCAATAACAGCACGGCACGCGATGCGCTGGCGCAAATGGACTACAAAGAAAAAGCCGCGTCAAATCGCATCCTGTTCTTAGGCGGCGTGATTCTGGCGGCGTTCGTGATTCTTGTCCTTGTGGTCTTTTTGCTGCTCTGGTTGGCAGGACGCTAAAGCATTTCACCTGGCTCAAGGGTAGAACCCGTGCGAACAAGGGGATTAATCCCCTTGTTCAGAGCGCACCTTGCATTACTTGTACCCATGAGCCTTTTTTCACCTTTTGTTTTTTGATTTCAATTGACTAAGGGGCACAACAACCCTTTGTTTAGGCTTGCCTGTGGCTGTTCAGCGACGGCTAGGAAAATGGTCTCACCCCTTGAGACCAATTTAGTCTTGCATCTTGATTTCACGCAAGCGTAATTTCTGGTAGAATCGTGCTGAATTCGTTCCATCAACACAAACTGGAGACATGCACTTGTCTACCAACAAAGACTTACAGGACAAGCTGAAGACGGGTATTGATGCCGCGCGCAATGGTGATCGTGCAACGGCGCGGCGGTTGCTGCAAGAAGTGATTCGCGCCGATCCCCGCAGCGAAGTGGCGTGGATGTGGCTGGCATCGACTACCGACAACGTTGCCGAGCGCCGCGCCTGCTTGAGCAAAGCGCTGGAGATCAACCCCAACAACACCCGCGCCAAAGAAGCGCTGGACAAACTTGGCGTCGAATCCGCGCGCGCTGCTCAGGATAAGCAAAAAGTCGAAAACCTGCGCCGCATTCAGCGTGGCACTTCTTCGACAGCGCCGCTGCCGGGCGCGCCTGAATCAAGTGGTAGCGGGTTCAATCTCGCTTACATTGCGATTGCGATGTTAGTGGTGGCGGGTATTGGCTTCGCCGTTGTCGCCGCCGTCAGCTTCTCACAGCAGCCACAGGCAACACCCGCACAGACGCAGGTGAGCCTTTCCGACGTTCAAGGCACGGTTGATGCTTCGCTCGCTGCGCCGACAGCTACCGAAACCGCGCCACCCACAGCCTTCGGCATTGTGGTCGATTCCGTTGAGGGTATACCCACTTTGCCGCCGACTTTCACGCCTACATTTACCCCTACGGCAACCGCTACGCTCGTTCCGTCGCCGACCCCCTATCCGCTGTCCGCGTTCACCATGATCTACGCGGCACTCGACGAAGGCAGTGAACCGACCCTGTTTCGCGCGAATGGCGACGCCTCCGACCCCGCAGCGCTTGGTGATGGTTTTAGCGATGTAGCGTTCTCACCCGACGGTGAACGGATCGCCTTCGTGCGCAGCGTCACGTACTCGGACGAAGAGGGCGGCGGCACGTATCCTGAAGTCTTTGTTGCCAGTCTCGCCAATCCTGATGATGCGCGCCAGCTTACGTCACTGCGCGGCGAACACACCAGCAGTCCATCGTGGGCACCGGATAATGTTCAGCTTGTGTTCAGCAGCGACCCGGAAGCAGCCGATGCGGAGCTGTTCCTGATTACCGAAGATGGCAACAATATCCGTGCGATTACCGAGAACGAGGCGCGCGACATTGATCCGGCGTTTTCGCCCGATGGTACACGCATTGCCTTTGCCTCCGACATCAATTCACCGGACACCACCGAAATCTTCACGATGGATGTCACAGGTGAAAACGTAACGCAGTTGACAGACAACGAAGGCAGCAGCTACAGCCCGCAGTGGTCATGGGATGGGGCAAATATTGTCTTTGCCAGTGATCGTTCTGGCGACAGCGACATTTACATCATGGAATCAGGCGGCAATGGCGAGTTCCTGCTTACGTCCAGCGACGAGGATGCTGAAGATCGTGAACCTGTGTTTTCCAGCAGTGGGACGACGGTTATCTTCGTCTCTAATCGGCTGGCGGAACGCTTCCAGTTATACAGCGTCGATCTGCGCGGCAGTACCGTAACACGCCTTGCCGATATTCCCGGTGATGTGCAAAGCGTGGCGTTTCAGCCGAACCTGTTATTCCGTTTAGAGCGCTAATGCGAGTTGAACACAATAGCGGCAACTACCGCTAATCAATAGAGCGATTAAATAATGAGGGCACAGCGCGCTGTGCCCCTACGACACACCATTACAACAAAGGGGAAGCCATATTATGAGTGAACAAGACGCCAAACAAATGCTGCGCGATGGCATTGAAGCCGCCCGCGAGGGAGACCGCAAAAAAGCCCGCGAATTGTTTGAAAAAGTCACGGAACTGGAAGAAAACAACGAAAAAGCCTGGCTATGGCTGGCTTCGGTGATGGATACCGATGAGGAACGCCGTATCTGCTTCGCTAACGTACTGCAAATTGACCCCGACAATGAGCGCGCACAAAAAGAGATGGCGAAGATCGAAGCGCGCATGAACAAAAGCAAAGCTGACGAAGAAGTGGTTCCCGGCGTCAGCCGCCGCCAATTAACGCGATATATGGGGATTGCTGCCATCATCGTTGTGCTGGTGTTCGCCTGTGTAGCGATTGTTGTCGTCGCGCAAAATTCACAGCGCGCCGCCGAAGAAGCCCAGTTTACCGCCGTCGCACAGCAGGCAACAGATTTTGTCGTTGCGCAGCAGACTCAGAACGCTGCTGGCACGGCAACACAAGCGGCTCTCGTCACCCCAACTTATACGCCCAGCGCTACCGTCAATGTGCCGACGCTGCCGCCGACGTGGACGCCTGTCCCTGAAGCGACCAATCCTGCTGGAGCGCAAGCGTTGGCAGCACCTCCCGCTTTGCCGGGCTTTATCACTGGCTGGAATGGGCGTGACTTCTCTGGACGCGGTTTCTATCAAGCGGTGTCTTATCCACTGGACGGCGGCGGTGCGTTCACGCCGATTACGGACAGCGCACGCGATGTCACCGTCAACCCGGCAGACTGCCTGCGCGCGGTGTATGTAGGTCCATTCTCGGCGGGTTCGACCTTTGGCTTACAGGCGATTAACGTCAATGGCACGCAGCCGGAAGAACTGCCAGTGCGCTGGCAGGGTACGACGGAGCAAATCATCGAGCAGGAGATGCCGTCATTCTCGCGCGATGGCAGCAGAGTCGTGTTTGTCAGCCGCACTGCCGATACCAACACGCGCCAGATTTTCATCCTCGATATGCTTGCAGAAGCCGGCGCGGGCACGCTGACGCGCATCACTCAGGACAACGGGGATTATACATATCCCGTGTTTTCCCCGGACGGCACACGCATCGCCGTCGTGCGTAATGATGTCAACGGCGTGAGCGCTGGCGAAGACATCATTATTCTGGATGCTGCCTCGCGTTCCCCCGTTGCACAGGTGACGAGTAATCTTGGCTCGTATGTCGAAAGCAATCTGGCGTGGGTGAATGATACGACTCTCGCGTATGCCTTCGCGCCTGAGAATGACCCCGACAGCCACGACATCGCCATCGTCCCGGCAGATGCCAGCGGCGCGATCCCCGACCTGCCCGGACGCGACCCCACTGCCGACGACATCAACCCGGTGATTTCGCCTGACGGTGCGTACATGGCATTTAGCAGCAATCGCGGCGGGCAGTATGATATTTACATCTTTGATCTCGCCAGCGATGCGCTGTATCAACTGACCAACACACCGGAACCGGATTATCCCGGCGCATGGTGTGTACCTGCGTAAGGAGATTAGCTTCCGTAGGGGCGCACCAACGTGTGCGCCCTATAGAGGACAGACACAGGCAAACGGAACTTGCACGTCTGCCCCTACGTAGATGTCTATTTGAGAGGTCATGATGACGTGGACATTCCGCAGCGCAACGCCTGATGACTGGACACAAATCTCGATGTTGCTGAAGGATGCTGAACTCCCTTTAGCGGGCGCGCAGGAGCATCTCGACACCTTTGTTCTGGCTT
>CALMZT010000033.1 GCA_937870805.1 uncultured Chloroflexota bacterium | reverse complement strand
GATGCAGATATTGCGATTAGCACAGTCACACAAGGCGAGATGTACGCAGGTTCTGCCAGAAGCCAGACTCCACAGCGTTCACGCGCCAGGCAGGATGCTTTTTTCGTCCGTTTTCCTATGCTCCCGTTTGATGAAGTAGCAGCAGATGCGTTCGGGAGCATTCGGGCACAGCTTGAAATGGCAGGCACGCCGATTGGTCCGTATGACATGCAGATTGCAGCAGTGGCTATCGTACACAATTTGATTGTAGTGACACACAATACCAAAGAATTCGGGCGTATTGCTCGATTGAAAATTGAAGATTGGGAAGTGCTGATAACGCCCTGACAAGTACGCTACTACATCAATAGCCTTTCACCAACATTTCACCGCGCATTAAAGTGTCAAAAGGAACGCAAATGCGCCCCTTTTTCTGCTATGCTCTCCCCTAGAGAAAGGAGTCCCCATGTCATATACCAAGCTAAAGACCAACGACTATCGACTAAAGAGTGAGATTAACAATTCAGTAAATTTCCTGATGCCTCACTGTTTTTTCGGCTTACATTTAACTTGTGGGTTAGTTTTCGGTATGAATTTTCAGCGCCATCTACCCAATTCACACTATACGCAAAAACACCTAATGAAACGTTACTCTGATAAATGTGTTTTTGCAGGCTAAAATTTGAGTCACTGCTTCGTTAACAGACGCTTCACCCGATGTCCCGCGTCAGCGCCGCCCATTCCTCCAGCGTCATCGTCTCCGCGCGCCGTCGTGGGTCGATCCCCGCCCGTACCAGCAGCCCCGCCGCCTCCTCATGGCTCATGTGCAGCCCGCTCCCCAACGAGTTCTTCAACTGCTTGCGCTTCTGACTGAACCCCGCCCGCACCACCTTGAAGAACGCCTCCGTACTCGGCACATCCACCACCGGCTTGTCATACGTCTCGATCACCACCACCGCGCTGTCCACGTCCGGTCTCGGCCAGAACACCGCCGGGTTCAGCTTCATCGCGATCTTCGCCTTGCCGAAGAACTGCACGCTCACCGTCAGCAGGCTCATGTCGGGCGGCTTGGCGACCAGGCGCTCCGCCACCTCCTGCTGCACTGTCAGCACCAGCTTGCTCGGACGCCGATAGTTCTCCAGCAGATGCCGCAGGATGGCGCTGGTGATGTAGTAGGGCAGGTTCGCCACGACCACAAACGGCTTCGGACCGACCAGCTTCAGCACGTCCGTTTCCAGAATATCCGCGAACACGAGGTACACGTTATCGTAGATGCCCAGTCGATCCTCCAACAGCGGCTTCAGGCGTTCGTCCACCTCTACGCTGATGACGTGCCGCGCACGTTTCGCCAGCACTTCAGTCAACGCCCCCGTCCCCGGACCGACTTCCAGCACGGTATCGTCGGGCATCAAGTCCGCCAGCGTCACGATCTTTTCCAGCGCGTTCGGGTCATGAAGGAAGTTTTGTCCGAGGCTCTTTTTCGGGGGAACTTCGTAGTGCTCGGTGAGTATTTTGGGGTTGGTCATGAGGTGATCTCCTTCAACATAGCTGTCAGCGTGTAGCCGTCAGCTATCAGCAAATACGATGGTGGGGACAGTATTTAGGTCATTTCCTCCCTTGTTGCTAAGGCGTTGTCCCGTGTAAGGGTCGCCATTCAGGCAGTACATAGACAACGTTTTCTGGCACAGGCAGCAGGAAGTATACATCGACGTAGCGCGACCATGACACCCAATCCGCATCGCTGTAACCGAGGTCAACCCAGTATGGACTGCTGCGATCTGGTCCGGTATCTGCCGCCACCGCTGTCCCATACCCCGGTACGTAAAGCTGCGTACCGAAGGGGATGAGTGCAGTATCCACCCCGACCACACCATGCTCTAGGCGTCTACCAGTTGCCGTTACATCATCGCCACCTAATGCCTCCGGGTAGTAACTCGTGGCATACAAACGCAGCACACGCCAGTATTGCATCGCACCCTCCGGCGTATCGACAGTCCGCACCACGATGTTTGTTCCGTAGGCAACGACAGCGTTGACAGGCTCACTGACGATGGCATCTTGTTCCACCACGCGGCTGATTTCCACACCGTTTTCATAGCGCAGGCGCGTCATGATCTGGCGTAGTCCACTTTGTCCTGCCTGTGTGACTTGGCGCTGGTCAAGATCGAGCGTGCTGTCTGCCTGATATACGGTATCGAATGGCAGCGATTCCTGCTGCGTGATGACTTCTTCCCGCACGCGAATGACGCGCACGGCGATTCCCGGCTGCAATGCGCTGTCCTCCGAAGGGATGCTGTAATCCAGCCCCGCAAGCAGGATACCCGCCTGAGTCAGCGCATCCGCTACAGTGTCGCCGTGCGTGCGCGTCTCTGCCGTCATGCCATCGGCGATGATGGCGACAGGCACAGCGCGTTCAATTGTGATCTCCAAGCCATCCGTGAGGGATGTATTCAACGCAGGGGTCACGTCATCCGCCAGATACAAGGTCACGCCCGCCGCGAACAATGCCTCGCCCACAGTCAATTCAGTCGTTTGCAAAGTCGAAGTGGCTTCCCCCTCATGAACGGTCACAGACACCGCGCGTCGAACGTTCACATGGCGCACAGGGATATTCCACGCACTGAGTTCGTTCGGCTGCGCTTGTGTACCGTCGATGGCGATCCAATCATTGGCGCTCAGGCTCAAGCCAGCAGCGTTTAAGATGTCGGCAGGAGCGGTTTTCGACGTGCGTATTATCGACGTTTGCCCATCGACAGTCAGCACGACATCGCGCGCAGGCGTCACCCGAATCACCATGTCGCGCGTGAGACGACTTTCTAATGCAGGGGATACCTCGTCGCCT
>CALMZT010000032.1 GCA_937870805.1 uncultured Chloroflexota bacterium | reverse complement strand
GGCTTCGCGATACTCATTTAGCGTAATGCCCCCTGATTGCAAGCGGCTGTTTAGCATCGTCGTCTTGGCTTGCACATCCTCAATGGCGGCAGCCAGATGCTTCTCATCCACTTCAAAGCGGGTCCTGCCAGAAGGATCAAAGAACGGCAGCAGATCTGCGTCCACCACCATCGCAATGTGGCGGCACTCAGGGTACAGCACTTCTTCGTAGAGGTACTGGCGCTGCTCAGGAGACAGCTGGTACTTCTGATCGCCAAATGTCACCAGCGGCACGGGTACGCGGAAGGTTGCGGCAATGCGCTCTTTGTCCTCATCGCTGACCGCCTCTTCCAGTTTCGGCGGGTTGACCACCGTCACATCAACGGGCAGATCCATCGCCATCGGACGATAGGCGTTTTTCGTGCCCTTCAGCTGCGTGCGCAGGCGGTTGATGAACCGGTCCCAATCCGCGCCGCTGACGGTGCGTCCGTCTTTGAGGTAGTCATTCTTAATGCTGAAGATGATGCCCGGCTTCAGTCCGTTGCGGTAATGGCTGCGCCGCGTGGTCTGGCGATGCATGTCGATGTTGACCGACGACATCGCGCGCGCCATCGGTGAGGCACCGCGATAGTCATCTTCCGAGTTTTTCATTTTGTCAAAGCTGATGTCATGGGGCATCAGGTTCTTGTTGCCCAGATCATCGTAAACCGCAAAGTACGCGAGGCGTCCCGCGTAAACGATCGGCTCGATTTGCAGCGGATTGACCACACGCAGGCAGCTGGCGAAGCCAATGGTATCGATGTAGCTGCTGACCTTCTCAATGTAGTTTTCGCCGTAAGTGCAGCGGTTGTATTCCCATTCGTACCACACGTCCTGGCGGTATTCATACCAGGTGCGCACGAGACCGCTCATCAGCGGATGATTGGGAATCACCTTGCCGCTGCTTTTGTCGACGACACGTCCGGCTTTGCGCAGGATCTCCGCCACTTTCTGGGCGCGCAGGTCGATGCAGTTAAATACCCAGACAGAACTGGCGACAGCGCGCGCATAGCCACTTTCATCGTTCGGCAGTTCGGGTTCGCTGCCGTCCAGGCTCTGACGCGCCTGTGCATAGAAGGCAGGCAGATCATCGCTGAGCGTCAGGTTCGACTTCAGACTGATCGGCAGCTGGCGTCCATCCGGCGACAGGTAGATGGCAAAGGGCGCTGCGCCGCGCGTCGAGGGTGGCAGCGCTTTCTCGCTGCTTGAATTGAAGATTCGGCGAAATGAATTGAGCATTGCACTACCAGTCTAAAGTTTCAATGCGCGGTGGCTCTGGGATGCCGATATCGGTCAGTTCTGAGATTGCCCACACAAGCGCATCCATGCGATCCGGCGAGTCATCACCCTGAACCCATGTACACATTTGATCTTCAAGCGTGCCGAAGGTGCCGACGTGATGCACCTTGCCCTGTTCATAAAGCGAACTGACTGGCTCAGCGCGTGGCGTCTTGCCTCGACTTGCGTGGACAAGTTTGAAGCTGACGAGTTTGTCTTCAGCGCGAACGGTAGACTCGACCATCTCTCCGCCCGCATTGCTTTCGCCGATGACTCTGTCAGCTGCATATTTGTAGTAAGCAGCAATCGCCTGCCTTGCCCAGGCAGAAGGCGTTGCGCGGTCAATGCTCACATCATCCAACACATAGCAGTGTTCATTGTCGGCGATTCCGACAACAACGATGCCTGCTTCACTGGCGCCCTCTTCGCTGGATTTCGGCGGGTCAATGGCGACGACAATGCGCCTGAGTTCTGGCACACGGTTTACGCGCAGGTCATCAATCTGAGTGCGTTTCCAGAGCGCGCCAGGTGTATCTTCAAGGAGCCGTGCGTACAATTCCTGCAAGCCGAGGCGTGTGCCTTCGTACTTGCGAATGATGTGGTCAATGAACTGTTTGGCCAGGTTGGCTACATTTTCGTAGGTGGTGCCCGTGGTGACGACGGTGTGAAGATTATTCATGATCTCACGAATAATCCTGGTTGGTTTCGGCGTGGTCGTGATGACGGTCTGTGGATTGTTGCCTAAACGCAAGCCGAATTGCAGCATGTCATAGGCTTCGGCGTAGCGCCATGCCGCAAGCTCATCACACCAGGCTTTGTCGTGCTGCGGACCGCGCAAGCGATTCGGCTGATCGGCACTATACGCCGTCGCTCGTGCGCCATTTTTCCACATTAGACGTCGTTTGCTTGGCTCATAGCTGGGCATGTCCCAGGGGGGCGAAATGGCGAGAATACCGCTTTCGCCTTCAATCATGACATCACGCACATCCGCGGCAGTTGCACCGACTAAGGCGATGCGTTTAGCGCCACCGGCAGCCCATTCACGGACTAACTCTGCACCGGTGCGTGTTTTGCCGAACCCTCTACCGGCTAAGATGAGCCATGTTCGCCAATCGCCTTCCGGGGCGATTTGTTTTTCACGCGCCCAAAAACGCCAGTCATACAGCAGCGCTTGCGCCGCTTCCGGGGTCAGCTGGCTGATGATCTCCTGACGCTCGACTTCGGTCAGCTTTAGCAGCGAGGAGGCGTTGAAGTTGGTCGCGTGCATCTTCTATCGCAATCGGCTCGCCGTCTTTGCCGGTGTGCTCGTGTACGTCTTTGAACAGTCCAAAGTGTTTGCCAATCTGCACCGCGGCGCCCTGCTTGTCGTACAGTTCAATGGCAAGTTCTTCTTCGACCAGCTCCATCTTCCCGATGGTGCGCGTGCGCTTGGTGCGCTTCAGCTTTTTGATGAGGTGCAGCTTATTGTTGTCAGCGGCTTTCGCCAGATCAACGTAGGGATCGCCGTTGGCATCCAGGGAGGTGA
>CALMZT010000031.1 GCA_937870805.1 uncultured Chloroflexota bacterium | reverse complement strand
AACGCCCGATGCGCCAGATTCATCCGACAGATCATGATTACGATGGACCGATGGCGGAAGAATAGCAATGAGTGAAAAGCAATGAGCAATGAGTGAAATGCCAGGACGGGAAGTTTGAACCGCAAAGGCGCAAAGTTCGCAAAGAGATATAAGTAAATGATCTTACGCACTCTGAGCTTATGAACAAGGGGTTTAAACCCCTTGTTCGAGGCGAACCTGCGTAACGTCAGTAAGTAAAAGGGAGTTATCGTATGAAAAAGTTACTTTTACTCATGATGATGGTCACCTTGAGTATGTTTGTGATGCCAGTGGCGGGGCAGGAAGGCGGTGCGGTGATGCAGGTTGATTTTGATTCCAGTACGCTCAACCGCGTTTATCAGTACAACGTGTATCTGCCAGCAGGATATGACGCAGCGACAGCGCGCTATCCCGTGATTTATCTGCTGCATGGACGCGGCGATACGATGGATGCATGGCTCAATGTGCGCGATGCGTTGGATGAATTGATTGCGAATGGTGATATTCCGCCGCTGATCGCTGTGATGCCCGATATGCCATCGAGTGAGCGCGCGGGTTATTACGTCGATTCGCAGTACACAGGCACACAGTATCCGGCGGAGGCTGTCGAAACGGCGTTCAGGAATGATCTGATTCCACACGTTGACAGCACTTATCGCACGCTGGCACAGCGCGAAAGTCGCCTGGTGGGTGGCTATTCAATGGGCGGCTATGGGGCGCTGCGTTATGCGATGGCGCATCCTGATATGTTCAGCGGCGCGCTGGTGCTGAGTCCGGCGGTGTACGTTCCGCTGCCGCCGAGCGATTCCAGCACGCGCGAATTCGGGGCGTTTGGCATTGGTGACAGCTTGTTTGACGACGAAATTTATACCAGCTTGAATTATCCCGCGCTGAGTGAGTCGCTGTCGGCAAGCGCGCAAGGACTGGCGATGTTCATTGCCGTAGGTGACGACGAGTGGAAGAACCCCAACCCTGAAGATCGCCTGCATGATCTGGATATGGAAGCGCACATGGTCTACAACACAGTATCGCGCATTCCGAATGTGACGTCGGAGTTTCGTGTCTACGACGGTGGGCATGATTGGGATGTGTGGCAGCGCGGATTTATCGAGGGGCTGCGCTACCTGATGAACTTTGTGGATACAGGTGACGACAGTACAGAAGCAAGACCTATCGACGGTTCACTGTTGGGTACTGTGGGTGAAGACTACGCAGGCGGAATTGCGGCGGACGACGAGGGGATTATTTATCAAGCGCTCGGCGCAAGTGGTGCGATCAATGGTGAGACGCATCTAGGCGAGATGGACGTGGTGCTGGCGAAATATGCGCCAGATGGTGGGACGTTGTGGACGCGGCAGTTTGGCACGCCTGCGACGGAACGCCCTTACGGTGTGGCGCTTGATGCGCAGGGCGGCGTGATCGTCGCTGGGTATACCAGCGGCGACATGGATGGACAGCATCCCGATAATGCGGGCAATGATGCGTTTGTCGCGCGCTTTAATGCAGACGGTGAGCAGCAGTGGGTGCTGCAATTTGGCGATGCGGCTGAGGCAGATCGTGCGTATGCGCTGGCAGTGGCGGAGGATGCGATTTATGTCGGCGGGTATACCAAAGGCGTGTTAGAGGGTGAGAATGCGGGCGATAAAGACATCATCCTCGCGCGAGTGTCGCTCGATGGGGAGATACAGTGGATAGAGCAATTTGGCGGCGAAGGCGAAGATAAAGGCTTGAGCGTCGCTGTGGATGGCGGCATGGTTTATTTGTCGGGCGTCGCGGGGAGCGCGTTGGGTGAGCCGCAGGGGGATTTGGATGCGTTTGTCACCGCGTATACATCAGAGGGTGAACAAGTGTGGCTGCAACAGTTTGGCAGCGACGGTTGGGATGAGGGCAGCAGCGTCACGGCGGCGAACGGCGTGGTGTACGTCGTCGGGTTCGCGGCGGGTGATTTTGAAGGTCATACGCTGACAGGGGATAAGGACATCATCGTGGCGGCGTTTGATGCGAACGGGGCGTTGATTTGGTCAGACCAAGTGGGCACGTCGTTGAATGATAAAGGCGCGGACGTGCAGGTGGACGAGGCGGGTAATCTCTATGTGATTGGCTTCAGCGATGGCGCGTTGGCGGGGAGCGCGGGCGCTTTTGACGTTGTGGTAATGATGTATGATGCTAATGGCGTGATGGTGTGGGCGCGGCAGATCGGGACAATCGGTAACGATGGTGCTGACCAATATGCCGAAGCCAATTTGTACTTGACCATTGCGGGAGAGGGTCTGCTCATCAGCGGGTTGACGGAAGGCAGCATCGGCGGGACAGCGGCGTTCGGTTCGGGCGATGTCTTTTTGACAGAAGTGAACCTCAGCGGTGAGTGAGGTCTGCGGCGCAGCGGAAACCAATCGTGGCGCAGCGGTCTAAGCCGGGATACATTAACAGAAACTTGGCGGCGAAGTCGGTGGGCTGTGCGCCACCGTCCGCATACCATTCTGAACCCTGTGCGCGATAGTATGAGCCGCCTTTAAGGATGGCAAAGCGCGTCCGTCCATCGCTGCGTTCGCTTTCTGTCCACTCCCACACATTGCCGCACATATCGTAGCAGCCATAAGGTGAACGTCCTTGCGGGTAGTACATGACCGGCGTTGTGGTGCCTGTTTGACCGTGATTACAATGATCGGGCTGCCATGTATCACCCCAGGCATAACGGCGTGCCTCAACGCCTTGTGCTGCGTGCTGCCATTCTTCTTCGGTGGGCAAGCGCTTGTCCTTCCACTGTGCATAAGCGCGCGCATCTTCCAGGCTGACGTAAACGACGGGATGATCTTCTAAACCCAATGGTATATTTCCATCGCGCCAATGTTGCAGGAAGTTTTTGGGGTGCTGCGGAGTGTAGCCTGTCGCTTGAATGA
>CALMZT010000030.1 GCA_937870805.1 uncultured Chloroflexota bacterium | reverse complement strand
TATTCGCGTCCGTATCTTCTCTTAATATCAACAAGAATATCATGAACGCGTAAGTTCTCACTTGTTGCGTTCTTCCAAGGTGTGTCTTCTGATAGCTGAGCTAATGTTAATAATGTTAGGGCAGAAATCTCATTCTGCTAAGCAGAAGGTAGACCTAATGTTTCCAAAACTTCCTGTGCTTGTTCGATTTTTCCCATGGTAATTCTGGTCTCCTGTATCATTGGAAATTCCTCAGCAAGCAGGTTAGATTCCCAGAGTGTAGAGAAAATGATGCTTTCAATTTGTTCCTGTGTATTTGCCCGAGCCTGTCGAATTTTTTCGCCAATGTTATTTATGACTTCCAGCGGAGGAATTGGCATTACCCGCAATTCGGCTGCATTGACTTGAGTATTTCCATTTACAATCCGAAAATAGCGGTCAGTAAGTGCACTACTCAGGAGCGCCGAAAGCCCAATCGTTTCACTTATAGAGAGTGCTCCCTTTTTCTTGAATATCACATTTAGATGGTTTTCAAAACCAATTTGTTCAAATTCAAAATCTTCTCCAATAAATGGCGCCGAAACCAAGCGACGCTTATCTTCTTTTGCACTGAAACGCCGCAATAATACATAATTCGCATTTGGCACCAACAACGAGGGATCCTTTGTGGAAATTGCCTGTGGTTTATCGAAGCCTTTCAAGGGATAATGAATACCGTAAGGCTTAACGTGTTGCATCCACAACAAAGGAACAGTCCCATTGTCAGAGTCAACATGGTCTTTCAGCAACTTTCTTGAACGGAAAGGGACAACGCGTCCCGTTGCAACATGGAAACCAAATTTTCCGAGTGATCCGTCCCATTTGTCAACTGCTTCTAATATCTGTTCGTCCAGGATACCTGTCGGAAGTCGGAAAAGTAACAATCCATCATGATCGCGCAGAAAACGATGAAAAGGAACCTGGCGAGAAATACTTCCTTCATTCAAGCTTTTTTCATCATGTGATGCCGAAATATTAACATACCCGGCTGAGTAACGATTTTCTCGAGATTGCAATAGCCGTTCAAAACAAAAAACAACATTTTCTTGTAGCACTTCATCGCTTTTAAATAAATTGTCGCGGGATTGAAAGAGGTGAACTGATGTCGGTCTGACATCTGTGAGCAAATCTCGGCGAAACTCGGAAAAATAGACGCCTGAGCAAAAACTGCGCGGAACAATAAAGCACGCTCTCGCATTTGGTACAAGTAGTTTTGCGGATAACGCCATGAAAAGCGTGTAAATATTCGTATGCCCATTTAATCTTCCAGATACCGCTTTCACACGTTTATCGGCCGCATTGAGCTTGAAATAAGGTGGGTTACTGATTATATGAGTAAAAGGATTCTGTTTTGGCTTATTTGAACCAAACAAAGAGGGTTGCTCATCCGGAATACAAGCTAAAACAAAATCTTCCTGAAGGATCTGCCAATTGACTTTTATCCCGTTTTTTTCGGCTTCCTGACACGCCACGGTCAGCACTTTTTGGCTTATATCAAACAATTCTTTATCTATTTCATAAGCTGTGATTGAAATTTCGAGTGATTGAGTGTCAGCAATCAATCTTTCAATTACAGCACATACTAAAACCGCAGAACCAATGGCTGGTTCCAGCAGAACTGCCCCATTTTGTATTGGTCCCAATTGTTTTGCCATGTACCGAGCTACAGCAGGAGGCGTGAGAAATTGACCAAGCTCTTTAAGAGTATTAACTTCTCTCTTTTCGAGAACTTGTTTTCCTCGCTCGTAAGCGTAGACAACTAAATCCAGAGCGTGCATCGCCGCAATTATACAGCTACTCATCTTTATTACCTCCCCCTTCGTCCAGTTGCGGAATTAGCCCTCTTGTCTTATAGTCTGCTTGTCTGCTCGTCCAGCTTTTAGCTGTAACGACTAGCTGACCCGAAGACGGACAGACCAGGAGACGAAATTTATGTGGCATGGTGGTGGTTGGTTCATGTACATGCGCTCGGGGGATGAAAAACCTACACTGACGCGCGAATTACTGTTGCGGGTACTGGCGTACGCCCGTCCCTACTGGTGGCACATTACGGGAATGCTGGTGACAATTCTGCTGGGCACCGGCTTATCGCTCGTAGGTCCGCTGATCTTCCGTCATATGATCGACGTGGTGCTGCCGTCGAAGAATATCAATCAGTTGATCCTGTACGCGGTGGCCCTGCTGCTGATCCCTGTCATCGACGGCGTGATCGGTGTGTTCCAGCGGCGGCTGAATGCGACAGTTGGTGAAGGCGTGATCTACGATCTGCGCTCGTCGCTGTTCGCGCGATTGCACCGCATGTCGCTGCGTTTCTTTACCAATACAAAAGTCGGTGAATTGATGAGCCGCCTCAACAACGACGTGGTCGGCGCGCAGAATGCCATCAGCAACGTGATCACCGACATTGTCACCGACCTGATCCGCACGGTCGCGATCCTGGCCGTCATGCTGACGTTGGAGTGGCGCCTGACCCTGCTGAGTCTGCTGATTCTGCCATTCATCATCTTTTTTGCGCGGCGGCTCAGCGTGGTGCTGCGCGAAACCTCCCGCGAGGGCATGGAACTCAACGCCCAGATGAACGCCCACATGAACGAGACCCTCAACATCGGCGGGGCGCTGCTCGTCAAACTCTTCGGGCGCGGGCGCGAGGAGGAGATTCGTTTCCGTCAACG
>CALMZT010000029.1 GCA_937870805.1 uncultured Chloroflexota bacterium | reverse complement strand
GCACCTATGTGTGCGCCCGCCAATTGCGTAAGTTCTATCATTATAAGAACAACATTACACCGCGCATTAAAGTGTCAAAAGGAACGCAAATGGCTTTCTCTTTATGCTATCCTGTTCAATAGTCGATGCGGCTTCGACTGAAAACTGAGAACTGTTAACTGAAAACTCCCATTGTTGCAGCAGCAGCAGCAATTTCAGGTTCACAACTTGCTGCAATCGCTTCTCTCATTGCAGCAGCAACAAAACCAGCCCGAACTTTCTGCGCCCAGCCAGCCCATTGTGTATAATGTAGACATTCACGTTATCCACATATGGACACGACACATGAGCGACACAGGCGAATGGGTAAGTCTACACGAGGCGGCTGAGATCCTGGGCGTGCATCCGGCGACGGTACGCACCTGGGCGGACGAAGGCAAGCTGCCCTCGCGCCGCACGATGGGCAAGCACCGTCGCTTCCGCAAAGCCGACCTCCAGCAGTACGCCCAAACCCACAGCGGCCCGCATCCCAGCGAGGTACAGATCATCCTGCAAAACGCGCTCGGTCAAACCCGGATGCAAACCGGGATGCTCATCAGCGCCGCCTGGTACGAGGCGATGAGCGAGACCACGCGCGACAGCCTGCGCCAGAAGGGACGCACCGTGCTGGAAGCCTTACGCAGCTATCTGGCGAACGGCGGGCAGGATGCCGACCTTGTACACGCCATCAGCCTCGGCGAAGAGTACGCGGCGCTGCTCCTGGGCGACAACCTGACGCTGCCTCAGGCGGTGCGCGGCTTCTTCTACTTCAGCGACTTTGTGGCGAATTCCGTGCTCACATGGTCGGAGTTCACGCAGGCGCGCAGCCCTTCGGATTGGGGCGTGCTGCTCCGCCAGATCAACACCTTTATGCACAGTATGCTGCTGTCGATCATCGAGTATTACACCGTCGAATGAGCGATCTGGCGTGGGTCGCGCTCAGCCTCACGGGTCGCATCGGACTAAAGACGCTGCGCGCGCTGCTGGGGCGCTTCGGCACCGCGCAAGCCGTGCTCGACGCTGATGAAACTGCGCTGCGCGAAGTTCACGGCGTCGGCAAGGTCATCGCGGCAGCCATCCAGCAGATCAACTTACCACAGGTGGAAAACCTCGTTCAGCAGTGGCGCAAAGCGGGCGTCCATGTCCTTCTGCCTGAGCAGTATCCTGCGCTGCTGCGGGAACTCGACGATGCGCCGCCTGTGCTGTTCGTGCGCGGCACACTCACGGAGATGCGCGGCGCGGCGATTGTCGGCACGCGCGCTCCGTCACCACAGGCGCTGGACGTGGCGCAGCGATTAAGCGCGGCGCTGGTAGAACAGGATTACACTATCGTCAGCGGCTTGGCGCTGGGCATCGATGCAGCGGCGCATCAGGCAGCAGGGGACAGCGGAGGTATCTCTGTTGCAGTGTTGGGCAGCGGCGTGCTGAACGTGTATCCGCCGGAGCATCGCCAACTCGCGGCGCAGGTCGCGTGGACGGGCGCGCTGCTGTCTGAAGTACGACCTGATGCACAGCCGTCCTCATCGGCGCTTGTGGCACGCAACCGTATCATCAGCGGCTTGAGCGAAAAAGTGTTCATCGTGGAAACGGACGACGACGGCGGCGCGATGCACGCAGCACGTTTCGCGCGGGCACAGGGGCGGGCGCTGTATGTATTGAACAGCGCTGCCGGCGGCAACCGAGCGCTGCTGGACAATGGGGCGCTGCCGTTCGATAACGATCTGCGCGATTTGTGAAATTTACTCAAATTCCTTAACTTCTTCATAACACATTACGTAAATTGTATTACAATGGAATTCAGGTAATGTAACTCGCCTTTGAAGTTTAGGATGAAGAAGCCATGAGTGTTGAACTAAGCTGGGCGAGCGCTGAAAAAACGTTGATCTGCTGGCAGGTGCAAGCGCCTTGGACGTGGGAAGAATTCGATCATGGCTGGTCGGATTGTCATGCGATGGCGCGTTCTGTCACCCATCAAGTTGATTGTCTCATGGATGCGCGTTCCTTCGGCTTTGTCCCCAAGAACATGCTGCAAATGATTTATGATCGTTACATGATTCTGCCATCAAACCTCGGCATTGTGGTAATTCTCGGCGCACCCACGATGATGAAAGTGATCATCGACGTGATGCGGATCATCAAGCCCGAAACGTTCAGCCGCTATCATTTGTCTCCAGCCTTGAGGAAGCCTACAGCCTCATCGCATCGAAACATGTGCGCGTCCCCTAACATACCTTAAGACAAAATTTCGTAATTTTTCACAATAGGATACTGAAACTTGTCGTAACCTAAAGAGAGGATTAATTTGACTTCTCTGTCACTGAAGTGAGTGAATACAGGAGAGCGCTATGCCCTTTCGCGTGCACTGGGCGGACGCCGAACATACCTTAATGCGCTGCGATATCCAAGCACCCTGGACATGGGAAGAATTCGATGCAGCGTGGCGTCAGTTTTATGAAATGGGGTCTTCCGCGCAGCATCCCGTGATCTGTGCCGTAGATGCACATTTGATGGGCTTACTACCCCGTAATGCGCTGCGGGTTATTCATGATCGCTACAGCGTTTTGCCGCCGAACATCAGTAAGATGGTCGTCGTGAATGCTCCCACGATGTTGCGAGTGATTGTCGATGTCATGAGCCTGATACGCCCGGACATCTTTAAATGCTATCACTTTGTCCCCACTTTCGACGAAGCTCAACGCTTACTCAATACTCGTCTGTCATAAACTTCTTAACTACTGCACTGTCATCGTGAATAAAATCATTAACGCCGCCGTTATGAACTTAATGTTACAATTATGTAGCATAAGTAGTGCGAGGATTGAGCCATGAGTCTCTCTGTTGAATGGGATGATCTCGAACAAACGATATTGCGCTACACCTTCAAAGGCGAGTGGACGTGGCAGGATGTGGACAATCTGCGGCGTGAAGGCAGAGCGTTGACTGCGGCGCGGAATCAGCGCTTTGACGTGATCCTTGATATGCGAGAGATGCATTTGATTCCCCGCAATGCGCTGCAAGTGGTGCGTGATCGTTATAACGACGAAAAGGTGCCGCACATGGGGCTGATCGTGATGGTTGGCGCAAACTCGCTGGCGCGCGCGATGCTCGACGTGTTGATTCTCCTGATTCCGCGCATGTTCATCCACTACCGTTATTCCGACACCCTCAATGACGCCCACCGCAGCAT
>CALMZT010000028.1 GCA_937870805.1 uncultured Chloroflexota bacterium | reverse complement strand
CCTCTGATCTGCTTTTGCTTTCTAACTCAAGCATGACCAAAGGTCTTTCTCTTTGCAATATCTGCCAAACTTCAGGGGGAGCACCTGTGTGTGCTCCCTGAAAAACAGGCAGATACAGGCAAACAGAGTTTGCACGTCTACCTCTACATGAAATCGCAACTAGCAATGAGGAGGAACAAGACAAATCGCAAAGATGATCGTTTACCGTACAACCACGACTCCAAATATTTATAACAGGTATTTAACATATTTAGAAATAAAATGGTTAAACGGATAGCCCGTAGGGTCATTTCTTCACGTACTTGTGGCGGTGTGGCTTGCGGGTGTTTGCGATGATGAGTCAATCATTCACGACTCCGAAAGGATTCCACTACGATGCCGTCTCCAACCGAAAACAAATTTGACAATGCCGCCGCCTATGAGCTGTTTGTTGGAAGATGGAGCCGGAAAGTCGCAAAAGAGTTTATCAATTGGTTGGCTGTCCCACCGGAACGAGTCTGGCTTGATGTCGGCGCTGGAACGGGCATATTGACGGATGTCATTTTACAGCAGGCAAGCCCTGCGAAAGTCGTCGGAGTCGATACCTCTCAAGCGTTTATTGAGCTTGCTCAGGAGCGAATAAAAGATACCCGCGCCCAATTCCAGATGGGAGACGCTAACCATCTAAATTTAAGCGACGCAACCTTTGATGTCGCAGTTGCTGGATTGGTGCTCAATTTCGTCCCATCAGCGCAGCAAGCCGTCAACAATATGGTTCGGTTGGTTAAACCAGGCAGTTTGGTCGCAGCCTATGTCTGGGACTATGCCGATAAAATGGAAATGATGCGCCACTTCTGGAAGGCAGCCATCAACATTGATCCCACTGCTGCTGAACTCGATTCGGGCAAACTCTTTACGATATGCAATCCCAACAACCTGAAAGCACTGTTTGAGGGCGAAGGTCTCAGCGCCGTAGAAATCATCGCCATTGATATTGAAGCAAAATTTAAAGACTTTGACGACTATTGGCAGCCATTCGTAGAGGCGCAAGGCTCGGTATCGAAATACCTTCGCACGCTCAATGACAAAACGCTAACTGCTATCCGTGACCAACTACAGAAACAATTACCTATTGAGAAAGATGGCAGCATTCAGCTACTCGCGCGAGCCTGGGCAGTGAAAGGTCTTAAACCACAAAACCTTTAACCTGAAAAATTGGATTCCTAACGAGGCGATCATGGCAGATGTTCAAATCAAGCGCAATCAGTTCGGTAAAGGGGTCTTCTCGACACGTTCTTTTCAAAAAGGAGAATGGGTATTGGGCGTGGTGGGACCGTTGGTAAAGCAGCGCAGCATCTATACAATTCAGATTGCTCCTGACCTCCACGTTATGCCCCGTTCGCCAGCCAAATACTTGAATCACTCCTGTGATCCCAATCTCGGCGTCAAGATGAACCGCAGCGGCTTGCCAGAGTTCTACGCGCTTCGTCCCATCGAAGCAGGCGAACATCTGACCTTCGACTACGCGATGACAGAATATGTGCTGGAAGAAATGGAAACCGGACGTGAACGCACAAAATGTGGATGTGGCGCAGCGAACTGTCGCGGCTGGATCGGCAGTTACAGCGAACTGCCGCCGGAAATGAAGCGACGCTACGCCGGATTCATCGCTGATTATTTGCGCGAGGGGATAGAGTAAGAAAAGTGAGCGCTGTCTTTCATGGGGTGATGTCTTATCGTCCGAAAATCGGTTATGATAGAGAACAAGTGTTTAATGATAACCGACAGAGCACCCATGATGGACGACACTCAAATCGAACTGCTGCCGGACGGCGAACGTCAAATCCAACCTGAAAGCACCGCGCTGAGCCAGAACGCAGCAGTCGTTTACCTCAGCAGCCTGCCTTCTGAACGTTCGCGCCGCGTCATGCGCGAATCCTTGAACATCGTAGCGCAAATGTTAAGCGGTGGGCGCGCCGACCTGCTGACGCTGCAATGGCACGCCGTAGGCTTCCAGCACACGGCGGCGGTACGTGCGCTGCTGATCGAACGCTACAGTCCGGCGACAGTCAACCGCATGTTGTCGGCGCTGCGCGGCACGCTCAAAGCGGCGTGGCGACTGGGGCAAATCAGCGCAAACGATTACCAGAAAGCCCGCGACATCGAGAACGTCAAAGGTGAAACGCTGCCTGCCGGGCGTGAACTGGTCACTGGAGAAATCTACGCACTCGTCATGGCGTGTAAAGCCGACACACGCGACGGTAAAATGACAGCAGCAGGCACGCGGGATGCGGCGATCATCGGCGTGCTGTACATGTGTGGCTTGCGGCGCGCAGAGATCGTGTCGCTGGATTTCGGTGATATGGATATGGCATCGGGCAAGCTGAGCGTGCGCTCAGGCAAGGGACGCAAAGGGCGCACCGTGTACGTGCGTGAGGGCGCGCTGCGGGCGCTGCAAGCGTGGCTGATGATACGTGGCGATGACCCCGGCGCGCTGTTCATGCCCGTGCTGAAGAATGATCGGGTGGCGCGGCGGCGCATGACTTCGCAGGCAATCTACAATCTGCTGCAAAAGCGGGCGACGGAAGCGGGCGTGAGCGACTTCAGCCCACACGACCTGCGGCGCACGTTCGTGAGCGACCTGCTGGATAGAGGGGCAGACATTGCGCTGGTGGCGAAGCTGGCAGGGCATCAGGACGTGAAGACGACAGCGCGCTATGACCGCCGCCCGGAAGAGAGCAAACGGCGCGCGGCGGAACTGCTGCATTTTCCATTTTGATGTATGATGAGTTTGTGCAACATTGCGGAAATTTTATATGAGTGAACTTGTCACACTAGAGCTTCCAAGCACTGTTATCGAACAGGCACGTGTAGTCGCAGAACGAACACAGCGCAGCGTCGAAGAAGTCTTATCTCAATGGCTTAATCGCTTTGTATCGGAAATATCTATCGATTCACTCAGCGATGAGCAAGTGCTAGCGTTGTGTGATATGCAAATGGATGAAGATCAACAGCAGGAATTGAGTGAATTACTCGATCAACAGCGCGAAGATCAATTGACGCCTACGGGACACGAACGACTCAATGAACTCATGACGATTTACCGTCGTGGCTGGGTGCGTAAAGCTGAGGCGTTGAAGGTGGCTGTTGAGCGCGGTTTGCGTGAGCCGCTACATGAATAATGTGTGCTTTACACGCCAGAGACTAAAGTCTCCCGCTGCCGAAGTGCCACGTCCACTCAAGTGGACAGAAGAATGAAGGGCAATGCCGACGATGGATGGAGCACAATATCTTGCTTGGATGCGAACAAGAAAAGAGGGTAATAAGACTGGCGCGTAAATGTTGCCCCCGCCGCAAAACGCACTAAAATCCTCGCCCCTATTACATGACGGCAGATTGGGCAGACTGCCCGCACGCTGTCCCCTCCACAAGGTTACGCACGGACAGTCCCTAGCAACACACCTCGTTTGCGAGGGCTTGCGTTTCGGATTCTACACTAAATACCGGTTACGGTGTAATCCCGCGCTTTGCCTCAGGGCCATCGCATCAAATTTAGTTTGAAGGTTA
>CALMZT010000027.1 GCA_937870805.1 uncultured Chloroflexota bacterium | reverse complement strand
CAGACAAGCGGAGTATAGAATATCACGAAAATCCACTTTGTCAATACCCGGCTCATCAAAACTACCTTAAAGATTTTGCGCGACTTGAATGCTTCAAAGCTGTTCTCAACCCTCGCAGAACTTTGTCTCTTCCACAGGTCATTTCTTACTCACTTTAAGTTGCATTACTCCTCGCAGGCTGCGTTTAATTGAACGTGAATAGTGATTGACCGGTCTGTAGATGCCATAACGTAACGTGAGTTCGGGTTAAGCCATCAGAGCAGGGACATTACCCAAATGCAAGGACGGCTTTTTGGGTTGATGACAATACGCAATCAAGCCACACACCAAATTGACCAGAAAATTGACCGGACTGCGATGGCGCGAATGCTCAATCTGCGAAATGTTTTTGAGTTGGTCAATAATCGTCTCGGCAATCGCGCGTTTGCGTAACAACAGTTTGTCGGTCAGCGGCATCAAACGGTTTGGCATATTCTTTTTGAGTTTGGTAATCAGTTGAATGCCGAAGGTTTCCAGCAATTCGGCGAACAACTTTTTGGACAGATAGCCACGATCGGCAAAGATTTTCCCGAACAGCCGTTTGACCATCTGCGGCACGGGTTTACGGTCATCCACATTGCCCGGCGTCAAGGCGACGTTCAAGAGTTCGCCGCGCTCATTAAAGAGCAGATGCAATTTGAAGCCAAAGAACCAGCCCGTCGAAGTTTTGCCGCGCGTGGCAACATGGGCAAAGACTTTGTGTTGTGAGATGCGCTTGTTGTGACAGACCGTCACGTCCGTCGAATCCAGAAACGAGATGCCCGTACACGAACCCATGCACTGGCGCAGATAGACGCATAACGGCATTAACACGGAAGGCATAAATTCGACGAAGCGCGTGTAACTGACCAAGCCCGGAAATTCGGCGCGCAAATGGATGCAGACATACTGCGTGTAAAACGCTTTGAAGTCGCGATAGTGCGATTGATGAAACAAAATCAGCAGTGTCATGATTTCACTGATGCTCAAACTTCGCGTCCGTTGGCGTTGACGCCGGTCATGTGCGACCATTTGGGTTGCGAGCAATGGCAAAAACTGTTGGCAAAAGTCATCGACAGCACAGAATAATTCGAGTACACTCATCACGCGGGACTCCTTTTGTGAGATTCTTTTGGTTTGGCACCTTCAAGAATATCACGTTTGAGGAGTCTCGCTTATCCCGAACTCACGTTATTATAGGGTTCGCTTTTACCAGTCTTATGCTTCGACATTTCCTAGATGGTTATGGAAGTCCCAAGACACTTCGTCTAGGAGCACCCGATGCATTCACAGAGGATCGTGGTATCACAAGGGCAACAAAATCTGCACATCTACCGGAAGCAGGGAAAGGTGAACCAGATGTTATCATCCCCTTGTTAGACGATTTCATGAAAAATCATGTCGGACCTCGGGCTATTACTGATGCTTTCTTCCAAGTTCCAGCAACACAGCTCTTAGGCGCCGAGCATTATTTTAGCGATCCATCTCGAGAGCTAGGCATTGAACCACGCGCTTACAATGAAGGATATTGGGGAGCATTTGGGCATGTGACGATTGATGGATCTTTGTCTGCTATGGGAAAGTTCAGCTGCAGGTTAAACGGATATGTTATCAATTACAGAGCTGACTATCTTATCAAAGATCGATATCGCTGGTTCCCTAACAAAACTACGCATCTCCCAATACCTGGTAA
>CALMZT010000026.1 GCA_937870805.1 uncultured Chloroflexota bacterium | reverse complement strand
CGTGTGGCGCTGTTTGCTGAAGCCTTCTTACCCAAAATCGACGGCGTTTCCAAAACTGCTTTTCTGACGCTGCGTTACTTGCAGCAGACCGGGCGCGAAGTGTTAGTCTTTGCGCCAGACATCGCCATTCACTCAATGGGTGACACGCGCGTTATCCCCCTGCCCTCACTCGGTTTCCCGAATGTGCCCGAAACGCGAGTCGCGCTGCCTAATCCACTGATCGCACAAGAACTGCACGCCTTTAAACCTGATCTCATTCACATGTTCAGCCCGGCGTTGATGTCCGTCAGCGGCATGGCGAACGGGCGCTACATGAACGTGCCCATCGTTGCCAACTATCAAACCGATCTGCCGGGCTATGCACCTGTCTATGGCTTTCCAGAGTTCACCCAACATTTGATGCGCGAATGGTTGCGCTATATTCACAACGGTTGCCATCTGACGCTTGCCCCATCGCAGCATACGCTAAAACAGCTTCAGCGCTGGGGCTATCGGCGGCTGCGGCGTTGGGGGCGCGGCGTCAACGGCGAACGCTTTAACCCGCTGCACTACAGTACACAGATGCGCGCGCGGCTGCTGAATGGTCGTGATCCTGATTCGCTGTTGTGTGTTTACGTCGGGAGGCTGGCGACGGAAAAGCGCGTCGATTTACTGATTGACGTTGCCAACACGTCGGGCGTCGCTCTGACGATCATTGGCGACGGCGCGCTGCGCGAAGATTTGGAGCGCATGTTTGCCGATACCGGCACACACTTCACAGGCTACATGTTCGGCAGCGAGTTAGCACAAGCCTACGCCAGCGCGGATGTGTTTCTGTTCACCGGACCGAATGAGACCTTCGGGCAGGTGGTGCAGGAGGCAATGGCATCGGGGCTGCCGTCAGTGGTCATCGACCAGGGCGGCGCAGCGGATTTGGTAGAGAACGGCGTCAACGGCTACATTTGTCCACCACATCCGGGCACGTTTGCTAATGCGGTGCGGACGCTGCGCGATAATCCATCCTTACGACGCGAAATGGCGCGCAATGCCCGAAAACGGGCAGAAAAGAACCCCTGGGAAGCCATTATGGCGCAGTTAGAGGGGTATTATGCGGAAGCGGTGACACTCAATGAGCGGTTTACAAGCATCTACAGAAAATAACATCCATGCCAGCGATAGATAGCTGTGAACCACAAATCATTCGCGCACTTCAAAAGGCAGGTTGGGACGTTATTGACAAAACCCTCCCCATTCAGCTTGAGCCAAAACGAGTAGTGTATGCTGATTTGCGACTACAGCATACACGAGATGGTCAGCAAATCATTGTCGTAGAGATCAAATGTTTTTTGGCAACGCGACCTCTCTTAGACGAGTTTTATCATGCTGTAGGTCAGTATCTATTTTATCGGGATGCGCTGACTTTGAGAGATATTCACATTCCAATTTACCTGGCAATACCCGCGAAAATCCATCAGACTCTGTTTCAGAGATTATCAGTACACACCACTGTGAGAAATGCTAAAATAAAATTGATTGTCGTTGATTTAGTGACAGAGGAAGTGGTGTCATGGATAGATTAACGGAAATCGTTAAAGAGGAAGTCGAAAAGTACGCGGGCAGTGGACAGGGTATTGGTATTCGCCTGTTTCCGATTTTAGACGACACACGTCAGATCTATACCGTTAACGCCGTAGACTATCCTGCACGCGAAAATGGCTATTTTGTGGTGGTTTTGGCGCGGGTAGTGGGTGATAAGGTCATTATTGAAGAAGATGTGACTGATAAACCGCTGCTGGATGCGCTATTGCAGCGCGGTATTCCTCGCGAAAAAATCATCCTTGCTTATGCTGGTGAACCCGAACCTGTGTCATAAATCAATTGCTTTGTGTTCTCAGTCGCTTGGCAGTTACAATATCCAATCAATAAGGACTAACAATCAACAACTGAGAATTCGCTATGTCCACTCCCCCCAAAACCGTCGCCCTCATCGCCCATGATGGCAAAAAAGCCGATATGGTCGCCTT
The DNA here is from genome assembly GCA_937870805.1 of uncultured Chloroflexota bacterium. GTDB lineage: Bacteria > Chloroflexota > Anaerolineae > Aggregatilineales > Phototrophicaceae > JACAER01. Next base: position 1,067 of record CALMZT010000026.1, on the reverse strand, counting down.
CGCCATCTCGCACCGCGACGTGCTGCAGCGTTACGAGCTGATCGCCACGCGCACGACGGGGCAGCTTTTGCGCGACAAGTGCGACCTGGAAGTTGAACTGATGCTGTCCGGTCCGCATGGCGGCGACGCGCAGATCGCCGCGCAGGTGGCGGAAGGTCGCATCGAAGCGGTGTTCTTCTTCATCGACCCGCTCGGCAAGCACCCGCACGACCCCGACATCAACACCCTGCTCCGCATCTGCAACGTCCACAACGTCCCGCTGGCGACGAACACGGCGACTGCCGCGTACATCATCTCGATGAAGGCGCTGTAGCGTTCAGCGTTCAGCCGTCAGCTAAAGCGAAAAGAGCATGACCCAACAATCTTACGACTATTCGACGCGCAAAGGCATCCGACCCATTTCGTGGAATGACTTTCACGGCATCTGTAAGGGGCTGGCGCAGGCGGTCGCGCCGTTTGACCCGCAGATCATTCTGGCGATTGGACGCGGCGGCTTTTACCCCGGCACGCTGCTGTCGCACTTCCTGCGTGTCGAGCTTTACCCGGTGCGGATCACGCGGCGCGTGCGCGACGTGCCGACCTACGACGACCCGGTCTGGCTGCTCAAGCCGCCGGAGATCGCGCGCGGGCAGCGCGTGTTGATCGTAGACGAGATTTGCGGCATCGGACAGACGATTGCGATAGTCAAAGCGGAAGCCGAGCGGTTGGGCGCGGCGGCAGTTCGCAGCGCGGTCATGTACGCGCACACGTGGGGCGTGGACGGCGCGGACGTCATCGGCTTGATTACCGATGAGCTTTTACTCAACCCGTGGGATCGTGAGATTTTTGAGGATGGACGCTTCCAGTTCCACCCCGAATACGTCGAAGCGCTTCAACAGCAGGGCGTCGCGCCAGACGAGTCGTTGCTGATCGGTGTGGAAGCAGCAAAGGTAGCGAAGGATTTAACCCCTCCCCCTCACCCCTCCCCGTAAACACGATGATTGCTCGTCAGGCAACCCCACCCCGTCTCACTTCGTTCGACACCCCTGCGCGGGGTTCCCGCCAAAGGCGGGAACTTCAGTCTGCGC
>CALMZT010000025.1 GCA_937870805.1 uncultured Chloroflexota bacterium | reverse complement strand
TGAGACCGTTGCAAGTTGGGTGGCGCGTGAAGGCTTTGCGTGGGCAGCGGATTTACTGAGAACGTGGCTGGCAGAACTGCAAACTATCGCCGCGCAGTTGAACAGCCCTGATCTGGAAAATTATTTACGTTTTCGTGAGACTTTATTTCTAAAACAATCTGCCGAGATTCAAACGCGCCTAGTACAATTGACGAAACTCCTGGACGCTGTAGAAAGCAAATAAACTGATGGCGCAAGACTTACAAGAACTATTTAATTTTGGCAACGGCTTTTTCGATTTATTCCGCCGCGAATTTGCCGCCTACAATATTCAAGTGAACCCCTTTATTCAACTGCTTCAGGGTAAACACATTCTGCCGTACTATGATCTCAAAGACGGTAACATCTATCTGTCGAATTTCGACGCCGATGTTCCGGCGGGCAAGCTGCAACTGCTGTTCATCCGTTCGCTGTTAAGCTGTGCCACGAACGAGGAATTTTTTGAGTTCTACCGTTTGACGCTGCCCTGGATGATTGGTCACGAATTGGGGCATCATCTGCGCCAGAACTACAAATTGTTTGGCAATAGTTTGTGGCAAGAAGAACAAATCGCCAATTATTTGGGCTTTGCCGTCACCAAGCATCGCTACACGCCGGCACAGAAATCGCGCATCCAATTCCTGCTGCGGCGCGCGATTGAAGGTTTATCGAAGAAAATGCAGTCTGCCAACATCGCGGCAGTCTCGTATAACAATATCCTGTATGCGATGCAGGTGTCGGGACAGATTGACCAAGCCGCCGTCGAAAACGTCGAAATGATGCAGCGTATGTTCGCCGTGAACCCGGAAGAAATGCTGCTGCACAGTGGGCAGCTTTCCGATGCGGAAATTGAGGACTTGCAGCAGCGTGATGAGGTGATTAGCACTATCAACGCAGAATATACCTCTGACATCACACGCTATCTGTATTATCATCTTGGCTGGATGTATCTTGGGATTTCCAGCCGCGAAGCCTATTACGTTGACGAATTCGCGCGCACGTATCTGAATCAGAACAGCGACTTGCTGCCGACGGTGCGTATTGAGTTCACACCTACTGAGAATCAGATTCAAGCCTACTATCAAGCCTCTGCCCGCAGCGCTTCATTTTCGGAGACAGCGGGACATTACTTTTACAAGCGTTACCGTTCGCTGCTGGTGGTGTTCCTCAAATCGTTGATTGCCTCGCAAGGGCTGCGCGAAGAAGCGGTGCTGCTGCTGGAAAACTGGCGCCACGGCGATTTTGATACGCTCAATTACCTTGCAGAGATTGTCCCAGAAGGAATGCGCTACCTGCTGCCCAACACCATCGCCGAACATCCAGCGCGCGTTACCAATCTGGAAAGCCATCTAGCGACGGAAACTGACAAACGCTTGTGGATGCACGTCATGTACCGCGCCGACGACACCGCCGCTGCGAATACGCTCAAACGTCTGGCGATGCTCGATAAAACCGACATCTACAGCGTGCTGTCGTCAGAAGTGGCGATGGATGTGATCCGCGAACTGCGCTGCGTGCGGCTGTCAACAGGCGAAACCATCATCTGGCAGGGAGAAATGAACAACGATGTGTTCATCCTCAGCGAAGGACGTTTAGGGGTGCAGCATGAGGACGCTGAATATCATCCGAGCGAAAAGAATCAGTATATTGGCTACATCGAACCGGGGCAGGTGCTTGGCGAGGTGGCGTTCTTCACACACGAAGCCCGCAACGCCAATGTCCGCGCCTTAGAGCCATCCGTGTGCTATGTATTGAAGGCATCGGCGCTGCAATTGTTCGCCTACAACGACCCGGCGATGCTGATGCAGATGGCAGGCGCGCTGGCGCATCGCCTCAACGATCTGCTGCACAAATACGACAGCGTGCGCTAAAGCCATTTTTTCAGGAAATAGTAGGTGTGTCCTTGCGGATAATCAGGGACTTCGCCACACACTTTGTAACCAAGTTTCTCGTAAAATGGGCGCGCCTGAAAGCTGAACGTTTCGAGGAACACGCCGCGACAGCCTTTTGTTCGCGCCTGTGTTTCTGCTGCTTCGACCAACTGTCGTCCATAGCCATGTTGGCGCAGCACTTCGCTCACCCACAAGTACGTGATGTGCAGCCAACCACCCCACACATCACCCAAAATCCCGCCGACAATAATGTCGCTTTCATCGCGCAGAAAAATCACGAGGGGACTGTAATTTCTGTCCCCTGTGACGGTCATATTGAATTCGTTGATCGAATCGCGGATCAACTGTAAGTCTTGCGGTAGCGCGTCTGGTTCGATGCTGAGACGATAGTTCATTCCCACGCCACGTCCAGCAGGTGATAGTTCATTGTAGGCTGGCTGATGCCTTTGAGCGCAATCGGCTCCAGTGAGTTCACTTGCGCTTTGTCCTGAATGAGTTCATATGTCGCGTGGCTGATGACGACCTGTCCAGCTTTTGCGGCGCTGCACAAGCGCGCGCCGAGATTGACGATACGCCCCATCGCCGTGAACTCTGCCCGCGTCGGCGGACCAAACTCGCCAGCAATCGCCTCGCCAGAGCTAATGCCAATGCCAATCGGCGGCAGTTCTAATCCTTCCGCTTGCACTTCGGCTTGCAGTTTGCCGTGCTCGATTTGCATCTCCAGTGCGGCGCGGCAGGCAATCAGCGCGTGATCGTCCATCGCCAGCGGCGTCCCGAATAAGCCGATGACTTCATCACCTACAAACTTGTCCAGCGTGCCGCCGTATTTGAAGATCACTTCCGTCATGCGGCTGAGGAACAGGTTGATTGTGGAGACGAGTTCCTCAGCCTGTATACGTTCTGCCCATTCAGTGGAGCCGCGTATATCGGCAAACAATACCGTGATTGCCACCCGTTCACCTGCCAGTACTTGCTCGTCAGCCAATTGCAGCAGATGGTCGATGACTTTCGGGTCTACCGAGCGCATCAGCAGCTTGCGCATCCGACGGCGTTCCAGACGTTCAAAAATCGCCGTGTCAACCTGACTGGTGATGGCGGTCAACATGCGGCGATCTTCGGCGTTAAAGCCGCGTGCGTTAGGGCTGTTCACCAGTCCAAACACGCCGAGAATGCGCTCATTGAGAATCAAAGGCACGGCAGCAATCGAGCGCGCCGGGGCATGAGGGTTGGTCTCATGTACCATTTCGCCTGCTTCCAACGCCAGGCGCGAAATGTGACGCACGTAATCCAGATAATCCGCTGAGTCGAGAAGTCCTTCGCGGGTGGTCGCTTTCAGTTCAAGCTGTTCTTCACTGCGTTCCTTATAAAGCATGATGTAGCCCGCTTCACAGTCCACAGATTTTTGCAGTTCTTGCAGCACTTGATGCAGCATCCTGTCGAAATCAATATCCTGATCGCGCACGCGATCAAGGCGATAGATCGTCTCTAGCTCTTTATTGCGCTGTGCCAACTGTGTCGCAATGCGGCTGTGGACAATTGCCGAGTCCATCTGGCTCATCATGGCATACAAAAGACGGTGATCGGCGATAGAAAAGTTCTTTTTACGCCCAATCACCACCGCACCCAGGCGCACGCCGGAGACGATAAACGGCGCTGCCAACATCTTCAGATCGGGGATAGTTGGTGGTGTGGGAATAATCTGTGGAATAGTGATTTGCGATGCAGTTTCGCGAATATTCTCTAAGGTTCCGGCGGATAGATCACGTTTATCCACCACGCCGCGCATAATCAGGTCACCCTGATCGATGTGACTCAGCAGAAATAAGCACAAGTCGGCTTTGAAATTGTCCAGCAGCAGGGAAGTCAAATGATGAATTAAATCGGTTTCTTTCACCATCGTATCGCGTAAGCGGTCAATTTGATAAATAGCTTCCAGTTCTTTGTTGCGCTGCGCTACTTTCCAGATCATGCGCGCCTGTATGACCGCCGAATCGAGTTGACTTTCCGCCAGTTGCAGCAGTTCAATCTCC
>CALMZT010000024.1 GCA_937870805.1 uncultured Chloroflexota bacterium | reverse complement strand
CGCCTTCCAGGAAAACCGCGAGGTAGCAGATCTTGCTGCGCGGATTGCGCCAAACCTGGGCATAGCTATCGAGCATGGCGGCGACGTTGACCCGCCGCGGCGGGCTCAAGGGCACGCCGCGCAGCGCCAGATCCCACGCCACGCCCGCGCCCGTCGCACCGCCGCCGATCACTAAAACGTCGGTTTCCAGTTTCATTTCATACGCTCACAAAATTTTGCTCAAGGACGCCAAATGGGTGCATTACAAGGCGCAACGACTTCTGCCAGCGTCGTGATTTCGTCTTCCACCAGGTTGATGCCATAGAGATGCACATGTTGTGCTTCAGCTTCAAAGAATGCCAAATGCTCACTGTCTGGTGACCATAACATATGTGCCGGACGCCGATGCTCACCTGAGATATAGCGATACTCCCTTGTCTCTATGTTGACCAGGGCAAGGAGATACTCGAATGAATTCGTCGGTAGATTGGGGTCTGCCATATTCAGCGCAAGGTATTTGCCGTCCGGCGACCAGGTAATTTGCACGACAAGGGTTATTGGGGGAAATATCTCAACGGGGTCTGTTCCGTCCACATTCATAACAATGACCTGAGAGAGGCGTGTATCCGGGTCTGTCCGAACCGTCGCCAAGCGCGTGCCATCCGGCGACCAGGCTACGTCATCAGTACCAGCGGAAAGGTTGACACGGCTTGCACCAGCAACATCATACAACTGAATGTATTCAGCATCTATCAGCGCGAATTGGGTGCTATCAGGCGACCACGAAGCTACATAATAGTTGCTTTCGAAACGCTGCACCTCACCAGTCACAGTATCGATGACCAACCACGTCACCCCTTCACCGCCATAGAGAATCCATAATATATACCTGCCATCAGGCGAGGGTTGGAGACGGTATGTCCCCAAGGCAAGAACATCTTCTGGCAGCAGCGCAATGATGTCACTCATGCGCTGCGCATCGAATACGCCGGCGAAATACGTTGTGCCGAAAGCCGTCTCACGCACCACGCCCCACGTCGGCGCTTGGGCGTCGTCGGTCAAAATGTCTCCGACGATGCTGCCCGCTAACACCGTGAAACATCTCATACCCGCAGGCATCGGCTGATCGAACAATGCCTTGAGTGTCGGCGTGACCTGCGACGCATTGATTTGAATCATTCTTCCTGCTTCTTTGCCTCAAAATGTTCAAGCTGACTCTCGACGGAACGCCCCGCGCCGAGTTCGGTGAACGCGCCATTTTCCTTTTCGATAATCAACGCCGTGCTGCCGTAGAGCTTGTCGCGCAGGTTGCCCGTTTCCAGATAGCGGCGTGCCTCGTAAAAGAACACGAAGTAAAAGCCCTTGTCCAGCGTTTGCTCCTCTAAGATGACATTGGCGTCTTCTGCGTACTTTCTGCCGCGCTGGTGACGGTTAATCAAATCCGTCGCCATCTTGCGCGCGCTGTCACGATCTAGCGGGAAGGCGTAGGTGTTAGTCGATGGTTTTGTGGATTTGCGTCTTTTCATCGTTCCGTCTCAGTTAGAAGACATTACCTCTATTATAACATCTGATGTCATATAGGCACTTACATTACATCAAGCATTAAAGTGTCAAAAGGAACTCAAATGCGCCTCGCTTTGTGCTATGATTGAGCATGAAGCTGTTCAGGAAAGCTCATGTGTACAATACTGTGTTTTGTTACGTTGCAGCCACCCCTGAGCAGACGTATCAAGGTTGATTTTGCAGCAATCGCCGCAATATCAGCCTCACAACTTGCAGCAAACGATTCTTTTGCCGCCGCCGCAATTTCACAACGAACGAGTAGGATTGGGGATAACGGATACAAACTTAAATTTCAGCGTGACCAAATACTGCCTATGGTATAGGCTTGCAATGAGACGAGCCGCGCTTCGCCGCCGTCGGCAAACAGTGTCACCCCTGTGCTGTTCGTTTCAGGAAACACCTGACAGGTCATGCCGAGCACACCACCATTGGCAAACACTTCGACTGACGAACGATCTACGAAAATGTGTAAACGAATACGATGATTTTCTATAGGCAGCGGACCTGTGAAGCGCTGATAAAAATTCTCGATGCCCGACTGTGGTCGGTTCACGACAAGCTGTTCCGCAATCACATCGCAGGCGATGCGCGTACTTTCTGTGTTGTTGGCGAGAAATGAAACTGTAGACGATAGCGTTCAGTGTAGGGAGTCATGTGTGCTTGTTGAAAACCCCGAAGGCACGCATTTTATCAAATCTGAGGCTGGGCTGCACATCTGCTGATGTGAGTAAAAAATAAAGACGAACACATCGATTCTCCCCTATGCAGGTACGTTTAAAGGGAAGCCATAGAGAAAAACTCGCATCGTTAGACATTCTCTAAGTTCTCTCATCCAATTGACATTTATGGCATAATCCTATTTTGACGACAATACCTTCGCCAATTAAGCGGCGAAACGGTCAAGACGGCGAACGCGAATGCCGCTGAAGGCGGTAAGGCGCTG
>CALMZT010000023.1 GCA_937870805.1 uncultured Chloroflexota bacterium | reverse complement strand
AAGAAGAACCCGACGCCGATTGCCTTAACGACATCGAAGTGACCTTTGAAGTCCCGGTTATGGAAGTGACGCTGGAAGAATATAACAGCAGTGACTTAGGCATTACCGCGGTTATTCCCGAAGGTTGGGAAGAAACGAGTCCCGGCTTTATCGTCCCTCCATCGACGGGCAGTACCGTGCTGTGGTACATCGTCATTGCCGATGGCGGCGGCAGCATCATGCCCGGCATCATGGATTACCTTACCGAAAGCACGGATATACCTGAAGAGTTCGATACCGTCAGCGGCGGGCGTATCGATTGGACGATTTACCGCTTTGAAGTGACAGCATTCAGAGGCTATGGCGTGGTGGCGGAAGGTGAAAACAGCCGCAATGGCGATCTGTACTACATCATCGTCATCTCTGGTACACTCGGCGAAGACGAACTGCTGTACGACGAACTGCTGATTCCGGCAATCGAGGCATTTGAGCCGTAAACTGAAGCATTGAACAACGCAAGGTTCGCCCTCTGTGTAAGATTAAGGCAGAGGGCGAAATTTTTGGTAACTCACCTTACGCAGTTTATCGCTCTGGGTTCAAAACCCAGAGCTAGTAGAAGATTGGTAAACCTCTGAAGAGGTTAAAAAACCGCAGCACCCAACCCGTTCACGGGTTTCCAATACGCATAGCGGGCAGTTTTGAACTGCCAAGTCCGTAGCGGCGAACGGTTTGCGTAAGGTGCGGATTGAATACGGCGTAGGAGGAATTGTAGGGGCAGCCGTGCAAACGGAGTTTGCCTGGGTCTGCCCACCAGCGGGCGCACACGCAGGTGCGCCCCTACAGACACCTTGTTTTACTGCGCCTTTAATCGTTAAACTGCATCACGGGTTTCTAATATCCATCGCTGGCAGTTTTGAACTGCCAGCGTCCACAACAGCGAACGGTTGCGTAACGTGAGTAAAAAATTTAGCAACCTAATTGAGACGAGTTAACGTATGCTTCGCAAATCACCTTTACTCAACACGATTGTAATTTTACTTATCATATATATGTTGTTTGTCGGCGCGACCTTTAACGGGTTACTTCACCCTCAGATAAAGTTGTTCTCAATGATACTTGTAGGGGGAATGATCGTTTACTGGCTTTTCTATCGACGACAACAGCGCTGGCAATGGTATAGAACGTCGATAGACATCACATTTCTCCTGTGGGCAATAGCCTTTTCAGTATCGCTGCTGGCAAATATTGACGATTGGAGGCGTATTGCATTGGGGATGTGGTACGTCGGCTTGTATATCGGGATTTGGTTAACTCTAAGCGATATGTTAATGAATAAAGCTGTCGCGCGGGGAACAGTAGTTACCGCAATCTTATACGCTGGAGCGCTGGTTTTATATATCGGTTATGTACAAATCAGTACCTGGGTCGGACAATGGGTATCACTTCTTATGTCCGGTGTATTGATGCTGGAAGTACCACGTCCTACCAGCACCTTGATGAACACTAACATTCTCGGTGGCTTTTTAGTTATGCTTGTTCCACTCATCCTCAGCCGCTTAATCAGTGCGCGAGTCTGGTTTACCCGCGTAATATTAATAATTTTTTTACTATCAGATTTATTAATGATAATCATCACAGCATCCCGTGGTGCCTGGTTAGGATTACTGGTGAGCTTGCCTGTTTGGTTAGTGCTTATTCTAATGCATTACAACTTATTTTCGTGGTCACGTTTGTATACCTGGTGGCAGTCACAAGGTAACATCAAACGATTAATTACAGGAAGTGTTGTGCTTGCCGCTATAGCTATTGTGACAGTGACCAGCGTACTGTTCATGCGTTTGTTCGTGATGCGTGGTTTAAATGGGCGCGACTTAATTTATAGTGCAGCATGGGTTGCATTTACAGAGAAGCCGCTGACCGGTTTCGGCTTATTTACATTCGGTCACCTCTTGGCAAGAGAGGTTTCATTCCCGCCTGAACTACCTCATTCCCATGCTCACAATGGCATTTTACAGATTGCTGCTGAACTGGGAATACCCGGCTTATTAGCCTTAATGTTGACAACGTGGGCAGTAATACGCGCAATCCGACATCGCTGGAAAGTTGAAACCGAACGCTTAACCCTAGTGGGAGTAGTTGCCTCAATTGTTGGTGTAATTACCCATCATATGACTGATTTTACAGGGATCATGCCAGCCATCGCCTTAGCGTTTCTATGCGTGCTCTGTATCGCTTGCACTTCTCTAGATGAAGCCCCTTTGCAAGGGATTGCTCAACGGGTACGTTTGCCGCTAATTGCTAGCCTGTGGGCAGGACTTCTGATTAGCGGACTATGGAGTGCTAAAGTATACATAGATTTTTTCAGCATATTTGAGAGAGTTGTCGAAACACGCGATTTTCGCTCTGCTGCGGAGGAGTTAAACACAATTATTGCTGCTGATCCTTTACCGGGATACACCTTACAGCAGGCATTTTTATACGGTATGGCAGCAAATGAGGGTGATATAAATGCGGCAAGGCTGGGTGCAGCAGCTTATAACAACTATCTGGCAATACAGCCAAATTATGCTTTCGGTTGGATAAATTTGGCAGCATTACGCTGGCAATTGGGCGAACCAGATGCTGCTATATCAGCAGCACAACAAGCCGTAGCTCTCGCTCCGCGTGCTGCCCCCTATTGGATGTTGTTGGGACGTTATCTTGAATCCAATGGGCGCATTGATGAAGCACGAAATGCTTACTCACAGGCTATTACTAATGATTCTGATATCAGGCTACTCCCTGAATGGAGCGTAACACCGCTTCAACAAGAACTGGCTGCATATGAACCTTCTGTGCTCCACCAAACGTTCCTCTTACTGCGCAGTCGGCAAGCACAGGAAGCCCTGATCACATGGCAAAGCAATCCCAATCCCTACAGTTATAGTTTGGACGCTGTGATACGCGCCCTGGCAGCCGGTGCACAAGATGATTATGTTTCTGCAACAACCTGGTTAGACCGTGCACGTTTCCTGGTTGCAAGTCCAAGTGATAGCGTTTGGCTTCATCTGGGCACGGCATGGATAGCGGACTGGCGCGGGGATAATGAAGGCTTTACAGCAGAAGTGACAGCAGCATGCAATTTGCTAGTACAAGATCCATTAGCAGCAGGTTCCTATTGGCAAGGCTCAGAAATTCTTTATCTTCAATATTTGCGATCCGGTATCCCGCGTGTCATTCTGCCACAGACTGACTTTCCACGCTATAATCCGTTAGCCTGGTATTTACTGAATTGTTAATCCAAGGTTGTAAAACTTTTTCTAATAAAGTTAGCAGGTAAATAAAGGAGCATTTATCCATGATAGACGAAGAGCAACCGCCGATTTGGCGACAAGCAATCAAGGACAGCACTCATGCTCTGCACCAAGCGACATGGCTGCTGTTTAGCCCAAATATGAATGCGAAAGGGGCAGCAAAAATGCTTGCGGCTCAACGTGAACAAGTTATCCCGTACCTGTTCCAAATTCTTGATACACCAGAACTATATCTAGAAAGTGCTTTTGGCGGAGGGATGGCACCTGTTCACGCTGTAAAGCTTTTAGGGGAATGGCAGGTCAAAGAAGGCGTACCCCGCTTGCTTCATATCTTGCGAGAAGACGACTGGGAGTCGAGCGTTCACGATGCAAGTATCCTCGCGTTGGAACAGATGGATGCATCGATCATAAATGATCTACTGCACCTTGCCACCGAAAATCCTAAACAAGTTGTAACAATTGCTTCCATTGTGGGAAAGCTAGGCAAAGGTGATCCTAAGATTTTTGAATGGCTGTGCGGCATATTCCAAAAACAAAAGGACGAGATTGATGTCATGTTCACAGCAGAAATCTTGCTCTCTAACCATATGGACGCTGCTGTTGAATTTCTCGAAGATCAAATGAAGCGAAATAAATACAGCAAATGGACATTAAAACAAATACAGGGTTACATTAAAGTCGCCCGTGAAGGTAAATGGATTTCTTGAGAATGCGCCAACTCACGATTGAACGTTCCATGCTAATCATTGTATTTGTGCTGTTGTTTACGCTGGCAACGCGCATTCCCGTCGATACCGATACGTGGTGGCATATCCGCAGCGGAGAATACACACTGACGCAAGGCATGATTTATGCGGACCCGTTTTCATTTACCGTGAATGGACAACCCTGGGTTAATCACAGTTGGGGATCACAAATTATCCTCTATACCGTTTGGCGGCTGGCGGGCAATGTCGGTTTGTCGTTGTACACCTCCGTGCTGGCGACAGCGGGGATGGCGTTTGTGTATCGTATGTGCGCTGGAAATACGTATCTGCGTGCGTTTGCGCTGATTATCGGTGCGGCAGCAGCGTCGGTGTTCTGGTCGGCGCGCCCACAAATGTTCTCATTTCTGCTGAGTGCGATTCTTCTTTATATTCTTTACTTAAACAAACGTCAGAAAATAGATCGTCTATGGCTGATTCCCCCGTTGATGGCGTTATGGGGAAATTTGCACGCTGGCTTCTCAATTGGGTTTATTCTGCTGTTCGGTTCTATTGCTGGCGAAGTTCTGAACAACATTTTTAATCGTGGTGGTGAGGAGGTTGTTCCTGTCTCTGTCGTGCGCAAAATGGTTCTGGTGACGTTAGTCTCTATCGCGGTGATGGTCATCAATCCTAATACGATACAAATCCTCGCGCTGCCCTTCCAAACAGTCAGCATCGGCGCGCTGCAAAACTTCATCCAGGAGTGGAATTCGCCAGATTTTCACGGGCGACAGACGTGGCCTTTTGTGTTTCTGCTGTTGGGCACTTTCGGTGCAGTAGGAGCAAGCAATAAGCGGCTCGATTGGACAGATTTCCTGTTGGTCAGCGGCACAGCGTTTTTGTCGCTGCTGGCAGGACGTAACATTGCGACGTTTGCCATCGTAGCGACCCCTGTGTTCACGTATCACCTTGACGCGATTTTATCGGAACGTGGTTGGGTGCTCAATCCTGTGAGGCGTGTATCAGCGGTGATGGCACGACTCAATGTGGTACTTCTGTCAGCGATTATTTTAGGCGCATTCGTGGTCATCGTCGGCGTACTCAATGCAAAAAGTGTACGCGAGGCACAGGAACAGTATCTGCCTTTGCGAGTCACGGAGTTTTTGAACGCCGAACAGCCCGCTGGACCGATGTTCAACAGTTACAACTGGGGCGGCTATCTGATGTTCGCCGTGCCGCAGTATCCCGTGTTTGTCGATGGACGCACGGATTTGTACGGTGATGCATTCCTCACGCGCTGGCTGCAAACGGCAACAGGCGGTGATGGTTGGCGCGAAACCTTAGATGAATATGGGATCAACCTTGTCGTCGTTGAAAACGGCAGCGGATTAGCACGACAGTTAGCGACGGACAGCGGCTGGCGACTGATCTATCCGCGTCCCGAAGATGAAGATGAACAAGCCGTTGTCTTCGCCCGCGAGGTCAACTGATGAACACAAAATCGACACTAACAATTCCTGGTTTGTTAGGTGATTTCCGACTGCTTGTCATTCTGTTCATCAGTTTCCGCTTGATACTGCTGATGGCTTACCAACCCCTATTCATTGACGGCGCAGAACGCGGTATCACTGTCGGCGGTGATTACTATACTTATTCGCAATTGGTTTCATTGGGTGTGCCATATCGTGACTATTGGAGCGAGTTTCCGCCGGGGTGGACATTTCTATCCTATGGTATTCACCTCTTTACAGGACAAAACGCCAGCTACACCTCCTACGCCATGCTGCTAGGCTTACTGATGATTGTTGTGGACACAGGCAATTTAGTGTTGGTTCGCGCGCTGGGGACATTAATGCATGGGGAGAATACAGGGATCAGCCTGACGTGGATTTACGCTGTTCTCGCTGCCCCGATGATCTTCGCATTCTGGACGTTTGAACCGCTGGTCGCTTTTTTAATCCTGCTACCACTCTGGTTGTTCGCGCACCTCAACGGCACACGCGCAGCGTTCTTCATCGGCATCGGTGCGCTGGTCAAGTTTACGCCTGCACTGCTGCTTGGTGCAGTGTGGCGCTTCCGCAAAGTGAAACATGCGCTGCGGCATACGATACTCGCAGCCGCAGTTTTTGTCTTAGCTTATATTCCCTTGTTCAGTCAAAATGCTGCGATGACCATGCCCTCCCTCACGGCGCAGTTCAGCAAAGCCTCGTATCAAACGGTGTGGGCGCTGCTGGATGGCAACTATCGCACAGGCAACTTCGGACCGATGGAAGATCGTTTTGACCCTGCACGCGCGAACATTCTGCAAGGCAATCCGGCACGTATTCCCGGCTGGCTGCGCTTAGGTGTAGCGGCAGGGTTTGGCTTGTTCGTCTTCCTCCGCACGCGGCGCTTCGATCACAAAGGCTTCGTTGCCTTCGCCACCATCACGCTGTTGATCTTCTTCTTGCAGGCGCAAGGCTGGAGTCCGCAGTGGTTGGTGCAAATCATCCCGCTGGTGCTGTTGTGTTTTCCCACACGCAACGGCGTGCTCATCATCGTGATGTTGAGTCTCATCACATTCGCGGAGTATCCATTTCTATTTATCCGTACAGGCGACACAGGCGGAGAAGTCACGGGCGCGCTGTTACTGCCGTTCACCATTCTCATTCTGCTGCGTACAGCAATGCTCGTTGGCTTATGCTTCGGGCTGTACCGGATACTACGACAAGAACCTGTTCAATCATGACACTGCGCCGCATTCCCGCTTTACTGCTCATTCTCACGCTTGCCCTCATGCTGCGCCTCATCGCCATTGATGCACGTAATTTGTGGTATGACGAAGCCTTTGCCGTGCTGTTCGCTGAAAAAGGGTTGAGTGCGATGCTCTACGGCACGCTGACGCCTGTTGCAGGTGGCGCTGCTGACATTCACCCGCTGCTGTATTACACGACGCTCAATATATGGATGAATATCTTTGGAGAAGGTGCGTTCGCTGTTCGACTGTGGAGTGTCATCCTCGGTATCGCCACAATTTACGTGATCTATCTATTAGGACGCGACTTGTTCGGAGAAAAAACCGGACTCGCAGCGGCATTTATCACCGCGATTTCGCCGTTTCATGTGCAGTATTCGCAAGAAACACGCATGTATAGTTTGATGGGGCTGCTGCTGATCGGCGCGACGTGGTGCGTGGTGCGCGGCTGGCGCTCAAAAAGCTGGGGTTGGTGGATTGCGTTTGGCGTGTTGTGTGGACTGGCGATGTACGCGCAGCAGTTATCAGCGTTCTACCTGATCGCATTAGGTTTAGTTCCATTTTTGGCGCAACGGCGTGACATGATCGTGCGTATGTGTATAGGAATAGGTATCGCGCTGTTGGTGTATGCGCCCTGGTTGGTCAATATTCCGTCACAACTTGACAAGGTTGGCTCGTACTATTGGATTGCAAAACCAGAGCTATCGCGCTTTCTCGTCACAACGCGCACATTTCTGGCAGGATGGCTTGAATTCAGAGACGCCGCGCTACTCATTACCCTCGCGCTTGCCAATATCCTCGTGATCTTCTTGATTGTGCAGGTTTTTTTCTATCTGCGTCGTCCGCGTCGTGATACGTCCGAGCGTTGGGCGCTGTTTTTCGTGCTGTGGCTGTTCGCTGCACCTGTGGTATTGATGTGGCTGATTTCACAGTGGCGTCCCATTTACTTAGATCGCGGGCTGATTGCCTCAGCGCTGATGTTGTATCTGGCGCTGGCGTGGCTGTTTACACGCAGTGGCTTACCACGTCCGGTAGCGGTGCTTTTAGGCACGGTGGGAATAGTGTTGGCGGCGATTGGACTGTATACCCACTACACATGGGCAACGTTTCCGAATTCGCCATTCCGTCAGGCGGACGAGTATATTCGCGCCAATTGGGAGGAGGGTGATCTAGTTGTGCATCAGGATAAAATTTCTGCGCTACCGATGATCTATTATGATCGCACGTTAATCCAGCGCTACGTGGGCGATGAACCGGGCGCGCCAGATGACACCTTAGCCTTGCCGACGCAGGAAACATTGGGTTTATTGGCTGACGAGTGTCTGCAACGTGCTGCGCGAGGTGGACAGCGTATCTGGTACATCACGCTAACGCGCGCGGAACAAGAGGCAGAAGAACAATTCAGGGAGACAGGCGCATCCACGCTGCAAGATGAATTGACCTGGTTGAATTCAAACTACACATTGGCTGACCAACAACAGTTGAACGATTTGAATATTTATCTCTACTCAAATCCTGATACTACTGCGCTGTCGGCGGAGTGTGAGTGAACATGCTCAGACCGCAAGTGCTTTTCCTCATCGTGGTGATTGTGTTCGTCGTCGTGGTGAACGTCGTCGGGCTGCACAATTATTTGACCGCGCCATTTCCCGGTCACAATGACTTTATGTCACGTTGGGAAGGCGCGCGCGCTTTCTGGGTTGACGGGTTGAACCCCTATGGTGACGAAGCCAGCTTAAATATTCAGGAACGCATTTACGGGCGCGCGGCACAAGCCGACGAAGACCCCGGCTACTTTGCCTATCCCTTTTATACAGCCTTCATTGTCGCGCCGTTGGTGTTTATGGATTATGCGTGGGCGTCGGCAATCTGGATGGTGCTGCTGGAAGCGTGTCTCATCGGCTCAATGATCCTGCTGTTGAACCTGTTCCGCTGGCGACCACCACCACTGCTGCTGGCTCTGCTGCTCATGTGGACGTTGTTCGATTATTTCGGCTCACGCGGGCTGCTGCTCGGTCAGCCGGGGTTAGTGGTTTACTTCCTAGAAGTGTTGACCATATGGGCACTGTGCAAAGGCAATACCCCAACACTAAGCATCCTTGCAGGCATCGCGCTGGCGTTCTCGACCATTAAGCCGCAGATGGGCTTTCTGCTCGTGCCGTTCCTCCTTTTGTGGGGGTTACGTGTGCGCAGATGGCATTTTGTCGGAGCTTTCGTCGTTACAATGGGCGCACTGATGCTGGCGTCGTTCATCTTGCAGCCTTCCTGGCTGGGTGATTGGCTGCGTCAGCTTAGCAATTATTCATCCTATACCGCGCTTGGTTCTCCCGTATGGATTATCACGCGATACTATTTGCAGCTTGGCGCAATCGGTGAATGGGCGGTAAATCTGCCACTTTACGCCTTCATGCTGTGGGCGTGGTACACCGTGCTGATACAAAATAAACATGAACGTTTCTTGTGGACGATTGTCCTGACGCTGACGATCACACATCTGGTCGCGCCACGCACGGCTACACCGCACTACGTTGTGTTCACCATCCCACTGGTGTTTTACTTCCGCACGCTTGCTCAGCGTAATCGTCGCTATGGCAACTTATGGGTCATGGGCATTTTGCTGGTGATAACCGTTCTCACCTGGGTTCACGCTTTAAATACCGTCGTCAACAAGTTTGAGCATCCAACGGTGTATCTACCGCTGCCCATCATCATGCTTATCTTGCTCCGGGTAACACGCCGATTGTGGCGGGAATTCACCCCTGACCTTCAGGAGCGTACCGCGTGAGCCGTTACCCGTTGAGTGTGTGGATATTCGCGCTGGTACTGGCAGTGATTACGTCGCTGCCTTACATCGTCGGTGCGTTGAGCACACCGGAGGGCTGGCAGTACAGCGGTGCGGCAGCCCTTCCACCGGGTATTGCCGTCGATTACAACAGCCACATGGCGAAGATGTGGCAGGGTCGGCGCGGCGAATGGGATTATCACCTGCTGTTCACACATGAACCGCATCCAGGTTTGCCATTAGTCCAGGGCTTTTATGTCGCGTTGGGCGCAGTTTCACCTTTCAGCCTACCCGCCACTTATCATCTGATGCGTTTCGTGTTGACGATAGGCATGGTGCTGGCACTGTGGAGTTTTGCCGCGCATTTCTTCGATAAGCCCTCTGAACGCTGGACGTGTTTGTTGTTTGCCACACTGGTTTCGGGCTGGAGTTGGCTGCTGCGCTTCGTACCCGGCGCAACCGATCAAGTCAGCCCCATTGAATTCTGGCTGATCGACGCCTACAACCTGCCTGGCGCGCTGTTCATGCCGCACTTCGCTGCCGCCATCATTCTACAAATTGTCGCATTTCTCTCGTTTGAGTGGTGGGTGCGCAAACCATCTCGAAAACTTCTGTTCATGCTCACTTTTGCACTTGCAGCACTGAGCATCGTGCAACCCTATATCATTCTACTTTCTGCCCCCTTGTTGGTGATGCTCACAGCATATCATTCGTTCTCAACAAAGCTCCTTACGCGGCGGCGCGCCTTGTGGCTGCTGCTTCCGCTTGGTCTGCACGTTGCATTGATCGGCTACCAATACCTCGCCATCAATGCCGATCCGATATGGCGCGAGTTCAGCGCACAGAACATCACGCTATCACCCAATAATCCCTTATTTTATGTTTTTGGCTATCTGCCGTTTATTATTCCAATTGTGTTGGGGATGTGGGCGTTTGCCTTAGACAAATCGGATGATCGCTGGTGGCTGCCGCTGCTGTGGATTATTATCGTCGCGGGACTACTTTACGCGCCCATTAACACACAGCGCCGCTATTTGTTGGGCGTGCAAACACCCTTAGCAGCATTGGCGGCATATGGCTGGACACACGCCATCATGCCACGATTTGGATTGCGCTGGCGTCCACTCGTCACAGGCATCTACATCACCTTCGCAGCCATTGCGCTGGTGTTAATGATTCTCTCAAACATCACTACTCTATCGAATCCTTACGCACCAAACAGTCCATTCTATACATATGATGAACTGATTGGCTACGCATGGTTACAGCGCGAAGCCGACGATGACGATCTTGTCTTGACCACTTTCGATGAAAATGGGCAAGGAAGCGGCGGACGCCTGGTGGCGGCGACGGGACAGCGTGTTTTCATGGGACACTGGATAGAAACTGTGTATTTTGATGAGAAAGTCGCTCAAATTCGCACGTTTTTTAACCCTCTCACGGACGATATTTGGAGGCAAAATTTCTTGCGCGACGCAGGCGTCATTTACGTCTGGTATGACGATTATGCGCGCGCGTTAGGAAACTGGAATCCATCGGATGCTTCCTACTTAGAAGTGGCGCTTGTTTCAGGCACAGTCACTATTTATCGCGTGGTGGGCAATGGTTAGCATGCGCGAACGTTTTATTTTCGTGCTGATTGCCCTCGTTGGTGCATTCATTATCACGCGCTGCACTGTCGCCCAGCCTACCTATACCGATTCGTTTTATTATCTGAATGCAGCGAATCGTCTGGTGTCTGGCGAAGGACTCACCGACGCTTATCTGTGGAACTACGTAAACGCGCCGGAGTCGCTGCCTGCTGCATCACACCGCTACTGGATGCCGCTGGCGTCGTTGTTTGCGGCGTTAGGAATGTGGCTGTTGAATGCACCGGGAAATTATGCTGCCGCACAATTGCCATTCACGCTGATGTATGCTGCATTGGTGTACATCGGCTTCTGGCTTGGCTATCGACTCGGAGGCACACGCCGCCATGCGTGGATAGCGGGATTACTGACCCTGTTCAGCGGCTTCTTCGTGCGCTTTTGGGGTGAGACCAGCACCTTTGCCCCTTACGGTTTAGCAGGGGCATTATGTCTTGTATGGTTAGGACTGGGCGTATTGGGTAAACGTCCCTTCATTGCCTTCTTCATTGCAGGCATTGGCGCAGGCTTGGGACATTTGACACGCGCCGATGGACTGCTTCTGCTGATCGTCGGATATATAACTATCGCCTTGCAGTGGTGGCAGACCCGCCAGACGCAAATATGGGGCGCAGGATTACTGTCGCTCACGTTAGGCTATCTGTTGGTCATGACACCCTGGTTCCTCCGTAACCTCAATGAAATAGGTTCACTTTTGCCTGCGAGTGGTTTACAAGGCATCTGGTTTCAAGAATACGACGACATCTTCAGCTATCCGTTCAATGCAAACCCACAAACGTTCTTTGCGGAGGGTATCAGTATCCTGTTCGCGTCGAGATGGACGGCGCTGACGAATAATGTGATGCGCTTTATTGCTGAGCAGGGGATGATTATCATGACACCGCTGATGCTGCTCGGCTTGTGGAACAGACGGCGCGAACCGTTTCTGCGCGCATTCTGGCTCTATGCATTGGCTCTGTTTATCACCATGACGTTTGTCTTCCCTTATCCCGGCTATCGCGGCGGGCTGTTTCACTCGGCGGCAGCACTCGTGCCATTCTGGTCAGCATTGGGGGTTGTCGGTTTAGATGATGCAGTTGATTGGATAGCGCGCAGACGCCGCCATTGGAACGCGCGCACAGCGAAAACGATTTTTTCAGGCGCGCTGCTGGCACTTGCTATCGTGCTCAGCCTCGCGATCATCAAACCTGCCGCAGCCAGGACACCCGAAATGTACAGCGAACTGATGCAGAACCTACCGCCTAACGCGCGAGTGATGATTAATGACCCGGCGGCGCTGTACTATTTCACCGGATTTGGCGGCGTAGTGCTGCCCAACAATTCCCCCGAAGTGCTTCCTGAAATTGCGCGGCGTTACGACATCGATTATCTCGTACTGGAATTTGTGAACTTAGACAGTGGTGACACCCTCCTCGCCGCACCGCGTGCGCTGTGGTTTAACCCTGACGCACCGCCTGCTTTTCTAGTGGAAGTGGCAGTCGGCGCGCCCAACATGAGGCTCTATGAAATCCATCCGTAACTGGTTCAATCGCTACGATGCGCTGTATATTCTGCTGGCGGCGACGCTCGTCGTCCTTTACGTACTCACTGCGGGCGGTGGTTTCCCATTGGACGATAGTTGGATTCATCAGGTGTATGCGCGCAATTTAGCCGAAACCGGGCGTTGGGAATTTGTGCGCGGAGTCCCCAGCGCGGGTTCAACGTCGCCGCTGTATACGATCCTGCTTTCCATCGGTTATCTTTTAGGCATCCACTACG
>CALMZT010000022.1 GCA_937870805.1 uncultured Chloroflexota bacterium | reverse complement strand
AATATGCTAAATTTGCGATTGTTGGCTTGATTTTACAGGTGATCGGCAGTTTGTTCCTGTTCAACGGCAAAACGATCAACCCGCTGATGATCGTCTTTACTGTCGCTGCCTCGCTGGCATACTATCAATTCCTGCTGCAACCTGCCATGAAACGCCTGCGTTCCCTGCCTTCGCTGACGGAAGATGAAACATTGGAAGGCGCAGAAGGCGTTGTCGCAACACCGATCAATCTGACAGGTACGGTGAAGATGCGCGGCGAAACGTGGACGGCATACAGTGACAACCCGATTGCGGCAGGCGAGCGTGTGTATGTCCTCAAGCGGGATGGTTTGCAATTGTACGTCGAACACATTAAAAATAAGCGAATGCCGCTGCCGGAAGAAACGGAATAACGCACTGGGCGTATCAAGCGCTTACTTAAGATGCAGCAGCGCCGCTGTGGAGGAAACT
Source organism: uncultured Chloroflexota bacterium (assembly GCA_937870805.1). Classification (GTDB taxonomy): domain Bacteria; phylum Chloroflexota; class Anaerolineae; order Aggregatilineales; family Phototrophicaceae; genus JACAER01. The sequence goes on along the minus strand of CALMZT010000022.1, from coordinate 2,978 downwards.
CACCAACAGCGCGCTATCACACAATGACCAACAGCGAGTACAAGTTTCGTACCAGAATCTGTGCTTAAAACACATAATATGAAAGGGGAAATCACATTATGGATGCAGTACCGTCGTTTTTCATCATCGTACTCGGTATCTTGTTCGTCTTCTCGATTGTCGTGCGCTCGGTGCGCCTCACCTTGCAATACGAGCGTCTCGTGATCCTATTTCTCGGCAAGTACGCGGCAACGCGCGGTCCCGGCTTAGTGTTTGTGCTGCCGTTTTTTGAGCAGGCAATCAAGGTCGATATGCGCGAACGCTTCCTTGAAATTCCGCGTCAAACGTCCATTTCTAAAGACAACGCGCCGATCAATGTTGACTTCCTCGTCTACTACCGCGTGGTCAATGCGCCGGATTCCGTACTCAAAGTCGATAACGCTGTGCGTGCCTCGCTCAACATCGCGGCGACGACGCTGCGCTCGGTCATCGGCGACATCGTGCTTGATGATGTGCTGGCGAAGCGCGAACAGATCAACGATGTGCTGCGTGTCAAGCTCGACGAAGTGACCGAGAGCTGGGGCTTAAAGGTGACGCGCGTCGAAATCCGCGAGATCGAGCCGCCGCGTGAAGTACAGGATGCCATGAACCGCCAGATGACCGCCGAACGCGAACGCCGCGCGATGGTCACACGAGCAGAAGGTGAGCGCGAGTCAGCGATCATGGTTGCGGAAGGTCAGCGACAGTCTTCTATCCTCAAGGCGCAGGGTGATAAAGAATCAGCCATCCTCAAGGCTGAGGGTGAACGCCAATCACAACTGCTGCGAGCACAGGGTTTTGCTGCCAGCCTCGAAGCCATTTCCAAAGAAGCAAAAGACCTGGATGAACAGACTATGGCGCTGCAATATCTCGATACGCTGCGTTCAGTGGGCACGAGTGCTTCGACCAAGTTTGTGCTGCCAATGGAACTCACTAATTTGATGGCGAAAGTCACGGGGCAAATAGCGTCAAAAAATGGAGTGCCGCAAGATGGCAAAGGTTCATAAGTAACGGTCACCCATTCAAAAATGGATAGGCTGCAAAAGTCGTTCCATTAATCAAGTTGATGAGATTAGAAGTTACGCCGTTGGGGTTCACGAACAAGGGGTTTAAACCCCTTGTTCAGGCACAAGTCATGGGTCAACTGCGTAAATCCTAAAGATAAAAAAAGCCGGGGTTGTCCCGGCTTTTTGATTACTCTGCTACTCCAATGAGTTCGTTGATGGTATCAAATAATTCTTTGCGTGTGATGGGCTTCGGTAAATAACCGTCGCAACCCCCTTCCAGGAAATATTCTCGATCACCGTGCATGGCGTTGGCGGTGACGGCGACAATAGGCGTGCGTTTGAGGTTATTGGCTGAACGCAGGCGCGCTACCACTTCTAAACCGTGCATATCAGGCATATTCATATCCGTGAGCACGAGGTCGGGGTTATGTTCCAGCGCCAATTTGATGCCGGTCATCCCATCGTTCGCCTCTAACACCGTATACCCAGCGCGTGTGAGCATCTTGTGCATCATCCGCAGGTACTGGATGTTATCATCGATGTAAAGAATGGTCTTGCTCATCGAAACCTCGCTCATAGGACTTCTTTACGCCACCTAGAATAACATTGATTAGTTTGTGGGTCAAACGACGATCTATTACCGCACAAACTATCAAGCCGATTTTATGATTTATGTTTGTTCGCTACTAGAGGATCAACAAACTTGTCTTATTATACGTCATATTATGTAAAATATCGCAATATTCAGGTAGATTTCTACTAACAATAACATGAATTAAACCCTAGCACGCATGAAGGTTTAAAAACCCTAACTCATTTTCGACTTTTTTCTGATTCACTTGCTTCAGACCTTAACGCAGGTTACAGGAAAATGTGGTAACGTAGTGCTATGGCGAATTTGCAAAGTTCTTGCTACAGTTTAAATGCTGTAACGCCAGAAAGTGCAAAAACAGTTGTTTGCAGTATAATTTCGTTGAAAACCCTCAGACGTTGAGTTTTGGGACTTGTGTTTATGGCTTCGACACCGCGTATTCTCACGGTAGACCCCAGTTGGACGATTTCGCGTATTGTGCGCGGCGCGATGGATTTGATCGATAGAGCGATTATCCAGATCGACGTGCCCAGTGGAACCGAGGCGCTTGAAGAGATCAAGCGTGGGGGCATCAATCTCGTGATTACCGACCTTGAGTTGGCAACCGATATGAAAGGCTTTGAGCTGGCGCTGCGTGTCAGCCAAGCCTCCCCAGAAACCCATGTGATCATTCTGGCAGATGTAGACGACCCCGACCAACTGGACGAAGAAACCGCCGAGAATTCGCCTTTCGTTTATATGCACCGCCCTGTCGAGATTCACCAGTTCAGCCGAGTGGTGCTGGCGGCGTTAGACGGCAAAAGCATGAAAGAAGCGTTTGTCGAACCTGCTGCCGCATCTGCTACGTTGAGCTTTGGTCCTGTTCCTGCGCTGGATTTGAACATCGCTCAGGGCACTATCGACACCCTGTTAAGCGATCTCGGCGCGATGGCGATTATCTTATCCACGCGCGCGGGCGATGTTCTGATGGGGCGCGGCGCAGTGGGCTACGTCAATAACGAAAAACTCAGCAAGGCACTCACGCCCCTAGTGATGACGAACATCGAGTTTCGCGAACTCGTCGGCGGACAGTCGTCGGCACTGCAATTCTACGACGGCGATACTTATGACGTATTTGTATTGTCCGTTGGGATGCATCACTTCTTATCTGTCGTATTCGATGGGCAGATTGGCAGCCGCCAGTTCGGCGCGGTGAGCCGCTATGGACGGCGCGCAGCCGAAGATTTGATCGCCCTGCTGGGGGCTAGTGCGTGGACAATTCAGCAGGTGACCATGACAGCGGCTGAACCTGAAGAACGCTTAAGCCGCAAGAAATCCAAGCAGATTGTCGTGGAAGAAGAACCCGAAGTCATCCAGCTTGA
>CALMZT010000021.1 GCA_937870805.1 uncultured Chloroflexota bacterium | reverse complement strand
CGTGGAGTTCCTCGACCCGGCCTGCGAGACCTGCGCGGCCTTCTATCCGCAGGTGAAGCGCCTCATGGCGGCGAACCCTGGCCGCATCCGGCTTACCGTGCGCCACGTGCCCTTCCACCGGGGAGCGGACCAGGTCGTGAAGGCGCTGGAAGCCGCGCGCGAACCAGTGGCAGGCGATTAACGTATAGAATATAATTTCTATAGGGCGGCTCAACAGGGTCGCCCCTATGCAATAATAGTTATTTGGAAAGGCGAGAAGATGTCTATCAATATGACAGTGACCGTGAAAGCGCCCGCCAGGCTGGTGTATGAAGCGCTCACGCAGGCACACTTGTTGCAAGAATGGTTCTGCGATGATGCCGCACTCGGCGCACGCCCCGGCGGCTATTTTTTTGCGGCGTGGAATCGCGGCTATCAAGCTGTCGGTAAATTCATTGAGCTTGAGCCAAATAAGAAACTTGTGCTAAACCTGCGCGGCAGCGACGAAATCACTGACGGACAAGTGGAAATCGCGTTGCAAGAACAGGATGGCGCGACCACCGTTACCGTAAACCACAACAACAGCGGCGAACGATGGAAACACATCTGGGAGCGCGGGGTGGAAAATCTGCAATCCTATCTGGAAACGGGCTACGACTTGCGGGTGACACGCCGTCCCTTGATGGGTATCGCCCCGAACGAACTGGACGAAGAAACGGCTGCCAGAATCGGTGTGCCTGTGACACGCGGGATTCAAATTACAGCGCTCCTTCCCAACATGAGTGCGGAAAAGAGTGGGCTGTTGGTGAACGATGTGATTGTAGAACTCGACGGTAAGCCGCTCACTGATCGTGTGTCGTTGGTAAACGCAGTGGGCGATCATCATGCGGGGGATGTGATCGACGTAGCTTATCATCGCGGTGCGGAGAAAAAGCATATTCAACTCACGTTTTCGCCGCGTCCTGTCGTCCCTATTCCAGCAACGGCGCAAGAATATGCCGAGGCGCTGGAAAAACTGCATGTTGAGCTTGACGCCGAAATTCGTAAGGTGTTTGAGGGTGTCACTGAAGAAGAAGCTACACGGCGTCCAGAACCGAAAGAATGGAGCGCCCGCGAAACAGTCATCCATCTGTTGCTTTTACAGCGCTGGTTTGTGAGCATGATTGCATCGCGCATGGCGGGTCAGGAATTTGCTGATGTCGCCGCTAACCATCTGGATGTGATCGGCGCACTGGCAGCAGCATTTAGCTCGACACAAGAGGCATTGAATGAGTTAAAGCGCAGCCGTGACGAAACGTTGGCACTGATACGTGCAATGTCTGATGAGTTTGTCGCGCGGCGTGGCGCATTTGGTTTTATCGTCGCGCAGTTGAATGAAGTGCGCGACCATGACCGCGAACACTTCCAGCAGATACGCAAAGCAATTGAAGCCGCGCGCGAACCTGTGACCGTTGCGGGGGATTAAACAAGTTTACAGTTGTCAGTTGACAGTTTTCAGTTCAATTCGAGCGTCGAACACTCGCGGCTGTCGCTCTATCACCCGTAAAAGTAATTGAACAAGGGGGTTATTCCAACATGAAAGAGATAATCCTCTTGTTCAAAAAACAATCTATCAGGGCAGTTTGTTACCAGCAGCCAGATAGATTTCGTACCATTCCTGCCGTGAGAGGGTAATGTCGGAAGCCTTGCAGCTATCCTTCACTCGCTGCGGGTTGGTCGTACCAATAATCGGCTGCATTTTAGCGGGGTGGCGCAGCAGCCAGGCAATCGCAATCGCTGTATTGGTGACCCCTTTAGCGGCTGCCATCTTGTCGATGACTCGGTTGAGTTCCGGGAATTTATCATTGTCCAGGAAAACCCCCTCAAAGAAGCCGTATTGGAACGGCGACCAGGGCTGAATGGTGATTTCCTTCAAGCGGCAGTAATCCAGAATGCTGCCGTCCCGGTCAATCGAGGGATCAATTTCCATGTTCACGTTAATCCCCGCGTCGATCATACCGGTGTTAGTGATGCTCAATTGAAGCTGGTTGAAGACGATTTTCTGCTTGACGAATTTGGTCAACAGCTCAATCTGCATCGGATTTTGATTGCTGACCCCGAAATATTTGACCTTGCCACTGTCTTGCAGGATCGTGAACGCTTCAGCGACCTCTTCCGGTTCCACCAGGGCATCTGGCCGGTGCAGCAGGAGTACATCCAGGTAATCCGTTCGCAGGCGTTTCAAGCTGCCATCGACAGCTTCTAAAATATGCTCTTTGGAAAAGTCAAACATCCCTTTGCGGATGCCACATTTGGTTTGAATGTGCATGGCTTCGCGCAGGCTGGGGGTCATGTTCAGGGCTTCGGCAAACTTCGCTTCCGATTGTCCGCCGCCATACACATCGGCATGGTCAAAGAAGGTCACGCCTTCATCCAGGGCGGTATGGATCAGGTATGCGATTTCCGGGTTCGGCATCCCGGAGATACGCATACAGCCCAGGGATATTTCGGAAACATCGAGATCAGTGTCGGCGATATGAATGCTTTTCATCTAAATTCTCTCCT
>CALMZT010000020.1 GCA_937870805.1 uncultured Chloroflexota bacterium | reverse complement strand
GCTAGTAGAGATTGGTAAACCTCTGAAGAGGTTGAAAAACCGCAGCACCCAACCCGTTCACGGGTTTCCAAATCACATAGCTGGCAGTTTTGAACTGCCAGCGTCCACAACAGCGAACGGATGCGTAACGTCAGTCAATAAACAAGAACAGTGATGGCGCATATTGGTCAATTCCCAAACTCAACCACTTCGTGTTATCCTCGCAAAGCACTTTTTAACTGCCACACTTCAAAGGATTTGCTTATGACCCCCGATGATAAAATTAAAGAACTCGGAATTGACCTCACCGCCTACCAACCTCCGGCAAACTTAGCGCCTGCGACTCGGATTGGCAGCACCATTTATACTTCAGGGCACGTTTCCACAGGCTATAAAGGGAAATTAGGGCAGGATTTGATCACAGCGCAGGGGCAGGAAGCAGCGCGGGTCTGTGCTGTCCAACTGCTGCAAGCTGTCTACACGCTCACGGGGACGTTAAACAACTTACGCTGTGTCAAAGTTTTAGGATGTGTAAACTCTGCCCCTGATTTTGTCGAGCAGCATCTGGTGATTAATGGTGCTTCGCAACTGTTTTGGGATGTGTTCGGCAAAGACTCGCGAGGTTATCATGCCCGCAGTGCCTTAGGATTTGCATCGCTGCCAGTGGGTTTCGCCGTTGAAATCGAAGCGATCTTTGAAGTCATTGACGAAAGCTAATTTGTTCACTCAATGTCTATCATCGTGATGTCTCCGGGCTGAGGGGTCAGTCTCACAATTTTCAGCCTTCCCGGAGACTAGAAGGTCAAAATTATGATTCTTTGTATTACTCCCAATACCGCCTTAGATCGGACACTTGTCGTGCCCAACTTCTCAGCAGGCGCGGTCTATCGTGTGCAGCGTGTGGTGCTGCTGGCGGGCGGCAAAGGCTTAAACGTCGCCCGTGCTTTGAAGATTTTTGGCACGCAAACGATTTGCGCCGGATTCATTGCTGGTCAAAGCGGACAGTTATTCGCAGATTTAGCGGTACAGGACGGTCTGGAGGGGGTTTGGACGCGCGTTGACGGCGAAACCCGTACCTGTGTTTCAATTGCCGACCCCAACAGCGGCGAAACCACTGTTCTTAACGAACAAGGTTCCCCGGTAACTGCTGATGATTGGGACCATTTACAGCGCGACGTTTTAGAGTTAGCTGCAAAGCCACAATATGTATGCATCACCGGCAGCTTACCACGAGACTCCCTTCTGGAAAACTACATCGATCTTATTCGCGTTTTACAAAGTAAAGGTCATAAGGTTTGGGTGGATACCAGTGGTGCAGCACTGCGCGCTGCGATCACCGCCTTGCCAACGGGTATTAAAATCAACCATCTGGAAGCCGCAGAAGTGCTTGAAAGCGATATTCCCGATGTTCAAGCAGCGGCTCATGCGGCACGTACAATACAGAGTATGGGCATAGAATCAGTCATCATCACAATGGGCAAAGCAGGCGCAGTGTTCGCCGATAAAACAGGGATATACCACGCTGTCTCTCCGCAAATCGAAGCAGTGAGCACCGTCGGCAGTGGGGATGTTTTCTGCGCGGGACTGTTGAATGCATTATCGCGCGGCGCTGTTCACGCTGAGGCACTGCGCCAAGCGGTGACAGCGGGCGCAGCAAACACGCTCACGATTGGCGCGGGATACTTTGAGATGAGCGACTTTGAGCGCCTCTTGCAGCAGACGAGCATCGTTCGTCTAGCCTAGCCATCGAACTCTTCAACAGGTTCTTCGCCTACTGCGATCAACATCTGATTCAATAACTGTCCGATGGGCAGCAAACATGACGACGGTGAACGATTTCGTAAGCCCCATTCACTCGACGTATACGTTGCCATGCCAAAAATCAGGCGCGCGCTGGGATTATCCCCAAACGCAACCAGCAAATCGCGTGGAATTTGCGCCGGGTTTCGCAGCCAGATAATGTGCTGCTGCATTTGAAGGCGGCGTTCTTCGCTGTAGTCAGGACAATTCATCAGCATACGTTCTACGTCATTGAGTTGAGTTGCCAAATCACCCGTTGACGCCAGTGATGTCGGTACACTCGTCAAATTCGCAATGACTTGCGGTTCTAACGTCATCATCTGTGCAGGAGTGGATGTCGCGGTGATGGCAGACGAATTATTCCTCGACGAAATCACGGAGAACACCAGCAGACACGTCGCCAGAAACACGATAACGCTGAAAAAAAACAGCCGCT
>CALMZT010000019.1 GCA_937870805.1 uncultured Chloroflexota bacterium | reverse complement strand
GGGGGCAGGCTATCCGGCTGTACGACACGTTGACCCAGGAGATATTGGCAAACCAAATCCGATATGTTTCTCCTGTTTCGTACACATGGACTCAAGATAGCCAGAAACTACTGTTCGCATCTACAAATTGCTCTGTGAATACTAACAATCGTTGTTCTGTCAGCATTCGAACCGTTTTTGACCGCTCAAAACCGCCTTTAGATGCCCCCAGAGATTACTATTTTGACGTTCCCATCGATTTTGAATTAGGAACATTTGCTGCTTTTCCTTCTCTTTTCTGGAGTCCAAATGGCAAATGGCTGGCGACGTTAGCTGAGGGTAATATGCAGCTATGGGATATTGAGCGAAAAATGAAAGTCTCGCTCTCAAGAAATGTGCAAAATATGAACTGGAGTCCTGATGGGGAAAAATTCATACTCCTATTAGATTCAGGAAAAGCCAAAGTGATTTAATTGCCGACTGGAAGCACCGATATGATATTGAATGATGTTAGCGCGGTAAACTGGCTGCCTGACAGCACATTAATTAGGGTGTACAAACAGGATAATCAAGAAGTTTGGAATGCTAAAACTGGAAAACTTCTTAGAACACTTCCCAATCCTAGAGTGCAATGGTCGCCGGATGGCAATACCTATGTAGACTTCTCTGCTGGCATGATCCGTGTCTGGGCGCGGGAGTAGCCGGTGCTTCACTCACACCTCATCACTCATCACTTTTCTAAATCCGCAAACCCCTCGACAATCCGCGCGATATGCCGCGCCGCGTTCAAGAAGTCCTCGATGCGAATGTGCTCATCAGGCGAGTGTGCGCGATTGTCCCAATAGCCCACGCCGGGACAAATCGCCGCGATATTCCCCAGCGGCTGCGCGAACGCATAAACGGGCGTGCTGCCCCCTGCCAGTGGCTCGACATACCCACGTTTGCCATACACTTCCTCGCCTGTGCGCAGCGACAGTTCAATCAGCGGCTGTTCAGCGTCCGTCTTGTACGGATACATCGGCGCTTCCGGCTGCACAATCTCCACGTCGGCAAAACCATTTAAATCCAGGTGTACGCGCAGCTTAAGCAGAATATCGTCCGGGTCTTGATGAGGCACGAGGCGGAAGTCGATCTTCGCCAGTGCTGTCGCCGGGATCACCGTTTTTGTCCCCTCATCCTGATACCCCGCCGTGATGCCGCAGATATTGCACGTCGGCTCGAACACAGCGTATTCGATGTCCTTGCCCGTATGCCCGTGCACGAACTGCCGCACGCCGTACTGTGAGCGCGCGAAGGCTTCATAGCTTGGCATAGCGTCAATCAGTTCAAGGTCACGCTTCGTCGGGGGACGCACATCGTCATAAAAGCCCGGTATCAGAATGCGCTCGTTTGCGTCCTTCAGGCTGGCAAGCGCCCCCACCAGCCGCCACGCCGCGTTGGGCAGCGCGTGCGCTGAACCAGAATGCGCGTCGCGTGTCAGCGTGCGTACATGCAGTTCCAGACACATCACGCCGCGCACGCCCAGAAACTCCGTCGGATAGCCTTCGTGGTCGATGTTGCCTTCTTCCCACACCGCGCCATCACATTTCAGCAGGTCTAGATGGTCGCGCACGAATTCGGCGATGTTAGGGCTGCCGACTTCTTCTTCGCCTTCCACGATGAACGTCACGCCGCACGGCAGCACGCCGTCATGCGCCGCGCGCACCGCATCCACCGCCGCCAGCCGCGCGATCAATTCCCCTTTATCATCTTTTGCGCCGCGCGCGAACAGTTTGCCTTCGCGGACAGTTGGTTCAAAGGGTGGCGTTGTCCACAAATCCAGCGGATCGACGGGCTGCACGTCGTAGTGGTTATAAAACAGCAGCGTGCGCTCCGATTGTCCCTTTGCGCGCCCGACAATGATCGGGTAGGTGGGCGTCTTGAAAATCTGCGTCTCCAATCCATGCTGACGCAGAATTTCCACAACGAGTTCCGCGCACTCGTCTATTCCCAGTCCTGTGGTCGAAATGCTCGGCTGCGCACAGAGGCGGCTCGTTTCCTTTATATAGTCGTTGAGATGTGTTTGTAGAAATTGGTCGATGGCTTGAGGAGCACTCATGTTATTGTCTCACAGTGGTTAATTGAATTGCGCCTATTGTACTGGGAGCCACTGCGAAGTAAACAATTTCTGTTGACACTACCTGCCAATGTATGGAGTATAGTTTAGATCAAATTCACATTTCGTTCTCGTGCTAATTGTTCCAGTATTTTCAATCGCTCTTGGACAAGCGCCGCTGCCTTTGTCCCATGTTTCCATTCATCGGCGTGTTTATAAGCACGATACGCTTCAACGATATCGTCTGTTCCTTCGTAGGCTTGCCCCAACAGTATAAATGTATGAAACCAGTTTTGTGGTATTTTAGGGTTCGGACGCTTTGTTATTGGCAACAGTGTTTGTATTGCTTCAGCGAAGCATTTTTGTTGCACATACATTTCTGCTTGAAATGTCCAAATATAAGGAAATTTATTTTTCACATGTTCAGGAATCCGTTTATACAGACGTTCTGCGGCTGCGATTTGACCGACACCTTGTTGAGCACGCGCTAGATAAGCTTGAATATAGTGCTGTCGTGGTTTCAAGCGATCAGCGGTTTGCAGCGCTTGGAGGGCTTCTTCAAATCGCTCCAATTTTACTAATGCTTTGCCAAGATTGTAGAGCTTGTCATGGTTTTCTGAATCGTACTCTACAGCACTCGCGAAGGCTTTTGCTGCATTTTCGTAATCGAAACGATCAGCGTAAATTTTGCCTAGTTGGAAGCAAGCACTGGCATAATCTTTGGATGCGCGTTTGCGTTCCTCCTCATCTTCAATTTGCCGCCACGCACGCACACACCGCACAAAAAGCTTCTCCCCTTTTGAGATATTATTCTCATGCACCTCGGCATAGCCTTGACGATACAGCACCACTATGTAGTTTGTATTTAGAGAGAGGGCTTTTTCAAACCAAGGAATGGCTTTGACATATTGTTGTTGGTCATAATATTGATAGCCAATCATATAAGGATATTTAGCTTTATCAGGGGTTTGCAGCATCAACTCCTCGTACACAGCAATCGCCTGTAAATATTGCTTGGCGCGTGATAAATACCAACCTAATTTATCTTTGATCCATGTATTATTCGGTGTGAGCGCTAGCGCCTTTCGGGCAACTTCAACCGCCTCTTGCCAGCGCTGTTCATCCGCAAACCGCTGTGCCTTTTCCATAAGTAAATTTGTATCTGACATATCTTGTAATCCTTAGCACAGCTTTTAGGCTGGTATTAGAGGCTGTGGCAGTTCTCCAATCACAATAGCGTGATGTCGCGCGCGGGATAGTCCAACGTAGACAAGTTGATCGCGAATTTCCTCATGTGCCTGCTCTAACTCTGTCAAGATGACTACTGCGCTTTCTAGTCCTTTATAGCGATAAATAGTACAAACACGGATAGCCAGAGGCATCTCTGTATCCAAATACCATGACAACGTGAAATTTCCTAACCGCTCATCCTGTTTCCACTGGCTACGCTTATCTGCGGCGGGTGTGAGGATCACAATATCTTCTAAGCGTATATTCTCCTCATTCACCAAGCGATGCAATACACGCTGAAGCTCACGTTTGGCATCTTGCGGTGTTCTTGCGGCAATAATCTCTGTGGGACGACCCTCTGGTCCTAAACAGTCTGTGGCTTCTTCTGCATGTGCATAAGCGGAAAGCTGGGCGTGAATATGTTGCGTATTGCGGCAGTTCTCATTTAAGAGTAGCGGATCTCCTCGCATAGGGATGTTGCTGATTTGTTGGTAGATACGTTGGTTATCATCAAAGAAGACGTAGAGTACCCCTTCTGCTGGGTCTCTTAGTAGATCAGGCAGAGGAATCCACCAAGTATCCTCAAAATCTTGTCCTTCATCGACAATGATCGCGTCGAAAAGGTGTGGATCTTGTGTCGCTTGCAGTTTATGTGTTGCCGTCATGAGCAAATCCGCTGCTGCTTCATTGAATTCCTGTGGGCGCGATACGGATATGTGTGCCCAATTGATAGCATGTCCAACCGTGCCATGAAACGTTGCTACCATGAGATTCTCATGTCGTAGATGATCGCTAATCCAGCGTTGCAGGTTCTTGTTGAAACAAAGAAAAAGCACACGGAATCCTGCATTTAACAATTGCTGCGCTTTTTCCATTGCTAACATGGTTTTGCCTGTGCCTGCGCCGCCGACAATTGCTGCGCGACGCCATTGCCGCATTTGTCGCAGTATCTTGAATTGCTGGTGCGTTAGTTCGTCGATTTTCTTACGCTCACGCTCAAAAATATCGGCGATGCGCGGGTCAAGTTGACGTGTGGGAACCAGTAGCTCAATCAATGCATCTACAGCGGTTTGTCCGCCCATCTGTTGATTACGCTTATCTGCTCGCTTGTGCCAGTATGTGAATATTTCTAATAGACGCGATTTCACGTCACTGATATGTCGTATATCAAGGAAAATATCTGTAGGGCATTCGGGGCGTATGTCACCGTCCACGCGCGAATCAGGAAGCGCAATGGCAGGAAATAATGCGTAGGCTTGATTGCGGGTTCGCGGGTGCATTTCTAACCATACGCTTAACGCGCGACGGTTGCGTTCAGCTTGTTTACAAGGATCTTGAATCGATTCTGTTCTGCCGAAACGATTAGTCGTGTACCAGATTCCATTTTGAAGACTGACCAATCCCCCTTTCACCTCTAGTACCAGCACGCCATGCTGGGGATGTGCAATTAAGAAGTCAGCTTCGCCTACTGTACCTTGTTCCTTAGCATTCCATCGAACACTATGAAACACCTTAAAATCACTGGGCAGTATTTCAAAAGCAGCACACAACTCCATCTCTGCATCACTTGTGCTGTCATCTGCACCAGCACCGCGATACACTTTGCCCTTATAGAAACTCTGCAAGTAACCAACCGTGAGGCTATTTGCACGATAACGCAGTTCGCGGACACCTAGCGAGGTAATGCGGAACTCATCAAGTAAGCTATCGCTGATATGTTGGCGCTTAGTAACGAAACCCGCTTTCACATAATGAATATCACACCATGCCACGCGACTTGTGAGAGCATGTTGAGCACCAAGCTTTGCTTTTATATCTTCAGCCGTAAGTGCAAAGTATGTAATTAAAAAGTCACCTAGTTCTCGACGAGTGTGAATATTGCCGTCGCTAAGGTGTCTTAAGAAAGGGAGTAGGAAATCATTTTGGGAAGGGATAGTCATAACGGTAGTTTTTAAAGTGACGATACAATCTGATTGTACTTCATAATTTCTAAGTTAATCATTAAGAGAAATAATTCTATCTTTGTGAAACATCGGGGAATGAAACCGTTCTAAAATCCCAACCTTTTCTAACCAAACATGCTGCTTTCTTGTATGACGTACCGTTGTAATAAACTGCGATCAAAACACACTCCGTATGCCGACCTTTGATGAGCCACCTGGGCAGTCCTCGCACGCCCAGTGTGCCACCCTGCTCTCCAGTGCATGAACTCACATAGTTCCACATGAGACTTATCTTAAGCCTATTAACTTTTCCCAACCAGCCCCTACCCCACCGTTTTGTGCTAAACTTTTGCACATGAAAATACACTTCCCGACCATTACCCCCGGCGCAGAGCCGTTCTTCTTTCAGGCACAAAACGAGCATAAAGTCGGCTGTTTGTGCCTGCACGGCTTCACCGCCTCACCTGATGAAATGCGCTGGTTCGGTCATTCTCTCGCTCAAAACGGCGTCACGACCTACGGACCTCGCCTCGTCGGTCACGGCGTCAACTACCGCGACATGTCACGGATGCGCTGGCAGGACTGGTATTTGAGCGCGCTCGACGGCTATCACGTACTGCGCCAGCAGTGCGATCAAGTCTTCGTCGGCGGCTTGTCGATGGGCGGCTTATTGAGCGTGATTCTTGCTTCTGTTGTGCCTGTTGAGGGAGTCATCGTCATCGCCGCGCCGTTTTTCACACGCGACCTCATGTTTGAGTCGACACACTTCCTTAAACATCTCGTGCCCTTCACGAAACGTCCCGACACCAGCGAACTCCCCAGGCGCATCCAGGCGGAACAGGCACGACGCAACATGCCAGTTGTCGGGCGTGTTCGCTATAATAACTGGTCTACGTCCGCCATCGCTGAACTGCACAAAGCGATGCTTGCCGCGTCTGACTGCCTGCCGAACGTGACCGTTCCTGTGCTTTCACTGTACTCAAAAGCCGACAGAACAGTTCCTCCGCGCAACGCCGATTTCCTCGTCGCCCACATCGGCAGTAAGCAGGTTGAGCGTCACGATCTGGAAAAAAGCGACCACATCCTGACTCAAGATGTCGAATGTGATACTGTATTCGAGTTAGCGGCTGATTTCGTCAAGCGTCACAGCACCCTCAAGCACACAAATTGAAACAAAGTGTGCTTCTAATGCGTATTTATCGTTGTGATGTTATGCTTTTGCCCAACGTTGAAAGCTGGAGAAAATCCCATGATCCGTGCCATTTTTGAGCAAGTTGAATTGACCTGGCGCTTACTGCGCGACCCGCGCGTCCCCGCCTTGACCAAAGCTATCCCCATTGGCGCGCTGATTTACGTGCTGTCGCCGTTCGACCTCATCCCCGATTTCATCCTCGGCTTGGGGCAGATCGATGACATCGGACTTCTGCTTGCCTCCATCCGCCTGTTTGAATCTGCTTCGCCGGAAGATGTCGTGCGTGAACACAAAGACGACATGAAGCGCAAAAACAGCGAAACAGTCTAACACTTTAAGGGCGAATCCAGGTGTTCGCCCTTAACTTCTATCAACAAGGCGTATTCAACGATGAGCACACCGATCCCTTCGGACGACGAACAAATATGGCAGCCTTCCCTTGATGCGATGATTGCCGCCCCTGATTATCACGAGGTCATGTTAGAGAATGATCGCGTCAGGGTCTTGCGAACCCGCATTCCACCCGGTCATCGCACGCCGATTCATACCCATCGCTGGGCTGGCGTTTTGTATATCCTGAGTTGGAGTCAGTTCATCCGTTACGACGATAAAGACAATATTCTCCTCGACACGCGCACAGTTGAGGCGCTGCAAGTGCCTCCCACCGTTTTGTGGTCAGCCCCACTGTTACCGCACTCGCTTGAAAATGTGGGTGAAAACGATTTGCATCTGATTGCCGTCGAATTGAAAGAAGGCGCACTTTAATCCGTGGGTGCTTCTGCATCTTCTCATATGATCGTTTGATAAAATCGAGCGTTCAATCTCGAATTTTACTGAAAACTGTCAACTGAAAACTGTTGACCCCCTTACATTACACCTC
>CALMZT010000018.1 GCA_937870805.1 uncultured Chloroflexota bacterium | reverse complement strand
CCATGCAGCTTTGTCGCCAAAGTCGCAGGCGTATTTGAGTAAGCGCAGCGCGTCCGGTCCGCCGATGGCGCTGATAACTTCAAGTATAACAATGCCCGTCGCCTCGTCTACCCCCGCATAAAACTCATCAGTCAGCGGGTCAACAGCGTCTTCGTCCATGCGATACAGTTCGTTGCGTGCGGCGGCGCGTTCGTCGGTGCTGCCGTGTACGAGGGCGTGCAGCAGTTCGCTGATATTCATGGTGTGATCGTCTCCGGCAACGTCACCGTTGCGTTGGTTGTGCCGTCGGGCAAGTTGAAAATCACGTTGGCGTTGTTGCCTGCGTCGTACTGCCCAATCATGATAGTAAATGGCGCGGGCGCGTCGGCGGGAAGTTCAAATGTCATCTGATGGATATGCACATCCCCTACCTGCCATTCGTAGCCAGGAATTGGTTGACTATCCACTACGAGGACGCGATTTCCATCAGCGTCAAAGATGTGGGCGAATGGCGCAAATAGGCGCTGATCGATTTCGGAAATACGGCTGTCGATGCGCCAGTAAGTAAAGGCAAACCAATGCATCCATTTGTTTTCAGTATTTGGCAGCCCCCAACGAGTTAACTCATAACCAATAAGCCTGATCCCCTGTTGACTCGTGATGTTTAAAGTTTGTGGCGGCTGAATCGTTTCCGCGCGCGGAAAGGTATCAATGCCGAGAACTCTTTCATCGGGTAAATACATTTGCGTCGTGAACGTAGGATATGGCATTGGATCTATTGAACCACCATCCATTGATCGTGAGTAAACATACAAGCCCCCATTGTTGGGAATGATGTTGAGGTTTGTATCCCGCACTCCGAAAAATGTTCGTCCCGCGAAACTGTTCAGTACCCAATCCTCAACAGGCGAAAACACCACGCCGCCTTCAGGCAAATTCTCATTAATCGCACGTCCTAGCTGCAAGCCATATTCCAGCGGCAGCGCGTACAACTCATGCGCGCCGGGCGTGGCTTGCGTTTCCTGGGCGTAGCGCGCACTGTTGATGCCCATCAATACGGCGAAAGGAATGTACAGGGTGATGAGAACTGCTGCGCCGATGCGTGTTTGAGGTCGAAAGACGAATGATAAGCCCCACGCTGCTAGTGCATAACCAGCGGGGAGTGTCAGCAGCAGATAGAATGGATGCACGTTCTGACCCACGCGCGTCATCAGCAGAATCGGCACGCCGAACCAGACGAGCAGGATGATGGCGGCGTCACGAGAGGATGTAGTAATGAGTGATGAGTAATGAGTGATGAGATTCTTTGCTTGCCTTGGTGGACTTGGCGTCTTGGCGATTCGTAAATTGACGATGGAAATTACAATGCCTGCGACAATCGCACCGACGATGAAGACATGGGCGACTTGGCTGAGGTTTTGGCGCAGTTCCCAATCTCTGAAGGGGGTGTCTGTGCCGCGCGCGATGGCATAATCCGCGCCGCTGACCAAACGCAGCGCGTGTTCCCATGCATCCGTGCGGAAACTGGCTTCAGCAGACGCAAAACTGCCGAGCTTCTGCTGTACGCTGTCCCATTGCTGCAACAAACCGACGCCGTAAAGTGTCAAGGCGATGAGAAAGACAGCGCCGCCCGCGAACACTGCGCGCCATTGAATGCGATTTCGGAAAATCAGCAGCAGTAAGCCAATCGGCGCGAGGATGGCGAAACTCAGCAGATAGGTTTGTGTAAAGGCGGTGAGTACCAGCATGGCGATGAACAGTCGACGTGCGGGGCGTTTGCTTTTGCCCGCGAACACGCGCCACAGCAGCCACGCCAGCGCACAGGTGAAAAATGGCAGCAGGCTTTGCACCCATGTCGTGCGGCTGTATTCGATCACCCAGGGATTGACTGCCATTAACGCCGCCGCGATGAGCGCCACACGCACACCCAGCAAATCCTTCACCGCACGGTACGCCAGCAGTATCCCTAACGTATTCAGCGCAATCGTGAACACGTAAGCGCTGATAGGCGAACGAGTCAGCGCGATGAACGGCAGAAACAGGTAGCCTGTAAGCACAGGATTAGCGAACAACACCGATGTGCCCTGTCCTGCCAACGGCAAGACGCCACGATCCAACGTCTGTAGCGCCTGCCAGATGGGGTATGCCTGATCGACGTTGTGTTCGATTTGGAAGAGATATTGGGCGCGCAAGAAGGCGGCGATCAGCAGGATGATGCCCAACAGAGTACGATGGCTCAAATGCATACAGACTCAGCGTTGTTATTTAACAAGATTTCTCTATACTAGCGCCCGTTCAACAATAAACATATAAGGACGCTCTATGGGTGTGCAATTCCAGGATACAGACAAAAGCCTCAGCCAAACTTTAACCGACATCGCCCATTCCATCAACACTGAACAGATCACGCTGCGGCAGTTATTTGAACTCGTAGGGGAACAAGGGCTGCTGCTGTTGTGTGCTTTCCTCACCATTCCCTTCCTTATTCCCGTTTCGATTCCCGGCGTCAGCACTGTCTTCGGCGCGGCGATTATTCTCATTGCCATCGGCATTACGCTGAACCGCCTGCCCTGGGTTCCCAATCGCCTGATGAGCCGCCCGATTGCCACCGAAAAACTCATCCCCACGCTGGATAAAGGCGCGCAGATGGTCGCCAAAATCGAGCGCTTTATTCACCCGCGTATGCAGATGCTCACCGACGGCGCAGCAGTCAATCGTTTAAACGGTCTGGCGCTGATGTTTAGCGGCGTGCTGTTGATGTTCCCGCTGGGACTGATTCCCTTCTCCAACACACTGCCCGGTTTGGCAATCCTGTTTCTGGCGATTGGCATTTTGCAGCGCGACGGATTGTTCATCATTCTCGGCTACTTGATGATGCTGCTGACCATCATTTACTTTGGCGCGCTGTTTGTCGGCGCGGTGCTTGCCGGGCAAGGCATCATGTCACTGTTCGGCAGCGGCTAATGCCTGTGGTCGAAACTGCCGCAGGGTCGATCTGGATTGAAGACAATCGCCGCGACTCCTCGGCGCTGCCGACGTTGATGATTCACGGCG
This sequence comes from uncultured Chloroflexota bacterium, assembly GCA_937870805.1. GTDB lineage: Bacteria > Chloroflexota > Anaerolineae > Aggregatilineales > Phototrophicaceae > JACAER01. Next base: position 4,292 of record CALMZT010000018.1, on the reverse strand, counting down.
CGGGCGGTTCACATCTGCATTTCCCGCCAGAAGTACGCCATCTACCCGAAGCGAACGCTGTTGTGCCTGATTTGTCCGCTCACGGCGACAGCCCCGGCGCAGGACATGCGACGATTGCCGCCTATGCCGCTGATATGATCGCGCTGCTGAATGCGCTGCACATCGACCAAGCGATTGTTATGGGGCACAGTATGGGCGGCGCGATTGCCTTGACGCTGGCGCTGGATTATCCGCAGCGTGTGTGTGGTTTGATTCTCATGAGCACAGGCGCAAAACTCAGCGTGCATTCCGACATCCTCAGCGGCATCACCACCGAGTTCATGCAAGTGGCAAAAACGATCATAGACTGGCAATGGCATGTGAATGCCGATAAAGATTTGCGTGAAGTCATCGGCTACAAAACGCTGATCGGCACGCCCGCGCAAATCGTCTACAACGACTACATGGCGTGCAATATCTTTGACGTGCGCCAACGCTTAAGTGAAATCCACATTCCCACACTCATCATTGGCGGCACACTGGACAAACTGACTCCGCCGAAATACAGTGAATATCTGCATCAGCATATCGCGGATTCAAAGCTGGCGCTGATCGAAGACGGAGCGCACATGGTCGCACAGGAGCAACCACATGTCGTCGCGGGTGTAATCCGTGAGTGGCTTCTGGAGTTCCCTTAGTAGTTGAATATCAGAATTGCGTTAGAATCTTCAAAAGTTGTTGTCTGACGCCCTGAAATGTGTTACGCTACGCGCCATGATGACGAAATTCGCGCTAACCTACGGACAAACAATGCGTATGTGTTGTATGGAGTCTTCCAGCACCGTGCCGGGTTATTTTGCGCTGACACGCCGTTGACATACGCGCCTTATCTAGCAAGCAAAAGAGCTGACCCGCACGGTTGGCTCTTTTTTGTTTTTCGACGGAGGGGGAAATTTCTTAACAGGTTTTTTAATCTTCAGGCGAACTTTCAGTATTCGTCTGTCGTCTAGTAGATAAGCAAATGCTTGAGGTAACCCTTGTCCATGAATTCGTATCTTGTTCATCACTATAAGGAGAACCGATCATGAGTGACCTTGCTTCACGCGGCTACGCGACCCCGGACGTGCTGGTCGATACCAGCTGGGTCGCCGCGCATCTCCACGACCCCAACGTCCGCCTCGTCGAGGCCGACGAAGACGTGCTGCTCTACGAGCTGGGGCACATCCCGGGCGCGGTGAAACTCGACTGGCACGTCGACGTGCAGGATCCGGTCGAGCGCGACTTCGTGGACAAGGCCGGCTTCGAGCGGCTGATGTCGCGCTGGGGCATCATGCCGGACACGACCGTCGTCTGGTACGGCGACCGTCACAACTCCTACGCCATCCGCGGCTTCTGGATGATGGACTACTACAAGCACCCATCACCGGTGTACGTCCTCGAAGGCGGCCGCGAGCGCTGGCTCGCCGAAGATCGCCCGCGCAGCACGGACCCCGCACGTCCGCCGGCGCATCCGTCGTATCCAGTGCCGTCCGCGGTCAACGAAGCCAACCACGCCGACTGGCAGCGGACGCTCGACGCATCGCGTTCGGCGAACGCCGTCGTGCTCGATGTCCGCGCCCGCGGCGAGTACGACGGCACCACCGTCCGTGCCGCGCGCGGCGGTCACATTCCGGGTGCGGCGCACGTCGAGTGGACCGACGCGACGGCCGGCGACAACGTGCTCAAGTCAGAAGCCGAGTTGCGTGCGATGTACGAGGCGGCGGGCGTGACGCCCGACAAGGCCGTCGTCGCGCACTGCCAGTTGGGCATCCGCGCGGCGCATACCTGGTTCGTGCTCAAGCACGTCCTCGGCTACCCGGACGTGCGCAACTACGACGGTTCGTGGGCGGAATGGGGCAACCGCGACGATCTGCCGATCGAGTCGTAGTCAGTACGCGCCGATCTCGCGCAGACGGTCATCGCTGATCCCGAAGTAGTGGCCCACCTCGTGCCGCACGACGTGCGCGACGCGCTCGCGCAGATCGTCCTCGTCGCGCGCCATGCGCATCAGCGGGCCGCGAAACACCACGATCGTATCCGGCAGCGTCATGTTGTAGTGGCCGCCGCGGCGTGTCAGCGGGACGCCGCGATAGACGCCGAGCAGTGTCGCGCCGCGCGGCGTGCCTGTGCGAGCCATGTCGTCAGGCCGCGCCCACTCCTCGATCGAGAAGTCCAGGTTCGCGATGCGATCGCGAAACTCATCGGGCAGGCGCTCGATCGCCTCCACAACCATCGTTTCGAACAGCGCGGGATCGACTGCATCCATCGATCGAGTATAGACGCCTACAACGTCACGAGGTCGCCGCGGCGCCAGAGGTACCACGAGGCGGCGCTGCGATACGGCCGCCACGGCTCGGCGATCTCGATCATCTGGTCGGGCTTCGGGAGCGCATCGAGGCCGTAGGCGGCGCGCATGTTGCTCTGGACGCCCAGATCGCCGACCGGCAGCACATCCGGCCGGCCGATGCAGAACATCAGCAGCATGTCCGCTGTCCAGCGCCCGACGCCCTTGATCTGCGTGACGGCTTCGATCACCTCGTCGTCGGTGGCCCGCATCAAGTGGCGATCGCTGAGATGCCCGCGCTCGAAATGCTCGCCGATGCTGCGGAGATACCCCGCCTTCTGCCGCGAGACGCCCGCTGTCCGCAGCACCTCGTCCGTGGATGCGGCGAGTTGCTCCGGCGTGGGTATCCGGTCGCCGAACAACGCGAGGAATCGCCGTTCGATCGCGGCGGCGGCGGGACCTGCGAGTTGCTGGTAGAGGATCGCGCGCACGAGCGACTCGTACGGTTTGCCACGCACTTCCATCTCGTACGGCCCGACGCGCTTCACCAGATCGCGCATCACGTGGTCGCTCTTCAGCAGATGCTTTCGCGCGGCCTCGGCGTCGTAGGGGAGGGGGCGTCGGCGCATCAGCGCTCTCACGCGCGCGCTATCGCGTCCACATGCCGGCCGCAGCCATGTCGATCGAGGCGAGCGCTTCGGCCAGCGCCTCGCGTACGTCGTCGCCGTCGTTCTCGATGCGATCGATCAGGCTGCCGAGGTACTCGCGCACCGTTTCGAGCCGATCGACGACGACTTCCGCCGTCGCGCTGCCGAGGCGATCGCCGCTGGCGGCGGACTCGACGAACGAGATCGCCGGCTTCGGCCGCGTGTTGACGACGAGTTGCAGTACGTCGGGGCGGGCGTAGTGCCCGGCGACGTCGCGCGAATGCTTCTCGCGGATCGCGTCCTCGAGATCGATCTCGGCGTACAGAATCTCTTCCTTGTCGAAGACCGGCCCGGCCAGGTACTGGCCGCGCGGTCCGACGATCGCCGTGCCGCCGTTCGCCGGGCGGTCATCACTGAACAGTTCCTTCGGCAGGCGGCCCTTCGGCGTCACACCGCAGGCCGAAACAACGAAGCAGGCGCCCTCAAAGGCGTACTGGCGGATGCCAAAGTCAATGTGGTCGTTTTGCGACGAGTAGGCGGGCCATTGCGCGCAGTGCACCTGCTCGCCCTGCGCGTACAGCGCGTACTTCACCAGCGTCATCTGGTGTTCCCAGCAGATCAGCCCGCCCATGCGTCCCAGGGGCGAGTCCAGCACGGCCAGATCGCTGCCATCGCCGAAGCCCCAGACCGTGCGCTCGGTGAACGTGGGCATCAGCTTGCGGTGCTTGTGGGCGATCGTGCCTTCCGGCGAGAACCACAGCATCGCGTTGTAGAGCGTGCCGCGGCCGGCCGTGTCGCGCTCGTTGACGCCCATCACGACGTACGCGTTGGATGCCTTCGCGGCGGCCGCGAGGCGCTCGGTCGCCGGCGACTGTTCCTCGACGGCGTTCTTCCAGAGTTCGGTGTAGAGCTTGCCGGAGAACACGTTCGGCGTGGTGTGCCAGAACGGGTACATCGGCACCCACGTCTCGGGGAACACGATCAGCTTTGCGCCGGCGTTCCCGGCTTCAGCGATCAGCGCGCACGCTTTCTCGATCGTCGCCTCTCGATCCATATAGACCGGTGCGGCCTGCACGGCCGCGGCCACGTATTTCGGCAGCGTGTCGCCCATGTGCGCCCCTCCACGGGTGTCGTGATCCGGCCCCGTTGCGGGGTGCCGAAGTCTACCACGATGCCCGGGCGGCCTCGCTTCCGGCGAATGCCTGATGCGCGGGCTGGCGAATGCCTGATGCGCGTGATGGAGAACCCTGTGTTTCGTGGCTAGCAGGGCGCCGGGTTGAAGTTCGTCGCGATGAGCACGAGATCACTCGAGTTGATCGTGCCGTCCTTGTTCACATCGAGGT
>CALMZT010000017.1 GCA_937870805.1 uncultured Chloroflexota bacterium | reverse complement strand
CTGATGAGTCGTCCGCGCGTGCTGCTGCTGGACGAGCCGAGCTTAGGACTTGCGCCGATTATCGTGCGCGAAATCTTCAACATCATCCGCGACCTGAACGCGGCGGGCACGACGATGCTGCTGGTGGAGCAAAACGCAACGCTGGCGCTGCAAAGTGCCTCGCGCGGATACGTGCTGGAAGCAGGGAACATCATGTTCAGCGGCAGCGCGGCGGCACTGGTGGACGATGAGCGCGTGAAGAAGGCGTATCTGGGGTAAGTCTGTAGTCGATAGTCGATAGTCAATAGCTGAAATACAAGATTAACCGCCAAGACGCCGCCGTTGAGTACAACGCAGCGCCAAGGTAGGAAGAGAGAAAGGAAAGGAGTGTGAACTACCGAGACGCAGCGTTGAATACAACGTAGGACACTGAGAAAGAAGGCGAATCTGAGGTAGACAGAGACTCGCTACAACCTCATTCAACGCTGCTGTAAAATCACAGGCTTTCTTTCGCTGCCTGCGTTTGCCCAATCGGCGTCGGCAGGTGATCGAGGCTGCGCGCATTTTTCTCTTGATGATAGGTGCGCTTCTTTTCTTCGCCGTGATGTTCCCAATACTTGATGAGGGTTTCGCGCTGGTCTACGTATTCATACAATGGCACCGCGTAACCGCACGACGTTTGCGCCAGCGCAATGTCAGCGACGATGATCTGGCGAACGCCTGTGTAAAGCGTGAACTTTGGCACGAGCGTGTTCCATTCGGGTGTGTCGGGCAGCACCGTGCGTCCTGTGCCGTACAAGCGCAAAATTCGGGGCGCGCCTTCAAAAGAACAAAACATGAGCGTTATACGTCCGTTTTCGGTGAGGTGCGCGGAAGTTTCGTTGCCGCTGCCTGTCATATCCAGATACGCGACCTGATTCGGTGACAGGATGCGGAACACGTCGAGTCCTTTGGGTGAAAGGTTGACGTGTCCCTCGGCGGAAAGTGGGGCACTCGCCACAAAAAACATATGCTGCCTGCTGATGAACTCTTGCAGGTCGGCGGTGATCGTCTCGTAGAACTTTGCCATGCTGTCCTCTTGTCGTCTAAACACTTCTCACATTATTCGCTTTTCGCAGCAGTACAACAATATCCTTCGTACAGCCTCCGTATAATCTCAATTCGGGATAAGCATTTGAGTAGGGGATATTGGTTCGGGCGCACGCCGCTTCGCTTACATGGTGCGCCCCTACGAGTACGCGGCACAGTATCATGTTTAACCCGAATTCAGGTTTCGTATAGCCATTGCCCAGCAGCCTCGTATCGGCTAACCGTCATCTTCATAAGGGCGGTAAGGAATCGCGCTATCCATTAACTCCTGATAGAGGTCATCGCCTTCGATGACCCACCAGTAAGCCTGTGCTGACTCTGCATCGACAGGTGACACCGCTTCAGAGATTGCCGTGAGACCAAGCAGTTCAATAGGGTTATTGCCGATAAAGCTGAAGTCGCCTTTTTCGGCGTACCAGAAGAGTTCGCCATCCTCCGTCGCCTCTTCAACCCATAGACGATAACCGCGTGTACGCAGCAATCGCAGACACGAATTGTAGACGTTTCCGGCGCTCCCTAATTGTGGCATCAACGCGCTACCTCGAAAGCGCTGCTTTTACGGCGTCCCAGGCATCGGCATACAGGCTTTCGGTGTCCGGGTTAGCTTCCGAGAAAAAGGTACGCTCAAGTACCTCACTGTCGGGATAGATAGCGGGATTCTCGCGCATCGTCGGGTCGATCAAGCCCATGTCCAGCGCCGTCTGATTCGGCGTCGCGTAAGCCGTCCAGTTGCTCAAATCCGCGCCGACCTGTGGCACGAGCAGATAATCAATGAACGCTTCGGCAAGGCGTGGATTGGGCGCATCGACGGGAATGGCGACGTTATCGACCCAGACATTTGCGCCTTCTTCGGGGATCACATAGGCATAATCTTCGCAGCCGCACTGCGCTTGCAGCTGGAAGACGTTGCCGTTGTAGTCAATCGCCGCGTCGATTTCGCCGCTGCCCAATAACTGCTGCGAATTGCCTGTTATGATGGTCACGACGTTGCCGCTGCGTTCAATCAGGTAATCGCGTGCCGCTGCGATCTCATCAGGATTCTCGGAGTTCGGGTCATAGCCCAGCAGGTTGAGCGCGATACCGAGCATGGCGCGTTGATCTTCGAGCCATGCAACGGGACCTTCATATGACCAGAAATCATCCCAACTGACGAACGGCGCAGCGACGCGCGTCGTGCTGTAGGCGATGCCCACCGTGCCCCATTGATAAGGAACCGTGTACTGGTTGTCGGGGTCATAATCGGGATTGAGCAGTTCCGGCGTGACATTGGCGATATTGGGGATGTTGTCGAGGTTCAGCGGCGTCAGCAGCCCTTCATTCACCATGACATTGATAATGAAGTGACTGGGCACGATGATGTCATAGCCGGGATTGCCCGCACGCAACCGGGCGATCATGTCTTCGTTGCTGGCGTACACGTCAAAGTTGACGGTGGCATCGCAAAGCACTTGAAAATCCCCGATGGTAAAGGGACCCACGTATTCTGCCCAATTGAAGATGTTCAACGTGCCGCCGCGCACTTCTTCAGGACACGTCCAGCCGAGATAGGCTTCTAATGCCTCGCGCGTGCGTTCGGCAGGGGTGGGCTGTGGCGTCGGATATACCGTGACTGTCTCCGTTGCTTCTGCTGTCGCCTCCTGATTGATTTGTGGAGAAGGCGTCGCCGCTGCCTGTGTGTAGATCAGCAGCAGGATAACGGCTGTGAAGGTCAAAAATAGTTTACGCATCAAAGACTTCCTTTCAAATGCGAGTTATGCCAATTCGGTAAGTAAAATCCTTCGTAGGGGCAGACGCCGCTTCGCTTACAGTGTCTGCCCTGCATCAGGCGCACACGTTGGTGCGCCCTTACGAAATCTAATGGAGAAATCAATTAGACTGCGAACAATGGGCTTAAGCCCATTGTTGAGGTAAATCATTCGTGTTCGTTTTGATTTGTCCATAATCTCCGTGCTAATTTGTTAAAAAGCACGAGCTATAGTCGATATTTTCGCCAGCCACACCCTAAACTGTCAACTGAAAACTGAAAACTGATGACCCTCCGCACCTTCTCATCCCGGCGTCGGTGTAGGTCGCGTGATAATCGCGTTCATAACTGCCTGCCATGCCTGATTATAGAGCGCCTCGACTTCGGGACTGCGCTGCACGAAGAACAGGCGCTGTTCCGTCGCAGTGTCGGGATAGATGGCGGTATTAGTCAGCAGCGGCTCATCAATCAAGCCCATATTGATCGCCACCTGATTAGGCGAGGCATATGCCGTGAAATTGCTGATCGCTGCGCCGACCTGCGGCTGCAAGATGTAATCGATAAAGGCTTCGGCAAGCGCCTGATTTTGCACGCCGGACGTAATCGCCATGTTATCGACCCACAGCATGGTGCCTTCACGCGGGATGCTGTACTGGAATATATCACAGCCGCAGTCCGCTGCCAGTTGGAAAATATCGCCGCTGTATTCCACCACCATATCTACCGTGCCGTCCGCGAGTAAATCCTGCCCCTGACTGTCATCGGCAACAAGGGTAACGTTCTGACTGCGCGCAATCAAGTAGTCGCGGGCGAAAGCGATTTCCTGTGCATTGCTGCTGCTG
>CALMZT010000016.1 GCA_937870805.1 uncultured Chloroflexota bacterium | reverse complement strand
TACGCGCTGCCCACGCCGCTGTCCACGTCTCGAACGGCAAATACACCCACCCGAACCCTTCGCCGCCCTCATAATCTACAACGTCATCGTGCGTGCCATGCAACGCAATCAACGGCACAGGCACGGCGGGCGCGCACCAATTTGGGTCATCAAAGTCCTCGATGTACAGCGCCGACATCACGCCCACTGCCGCGATTTCGTCTGCCATGCGGCACGCGAGATACAGCGTCATCGCGCCGCCCGCCGAAAAGCCGCTGACGTAAATGCGCTGGTTATCAATGCACAGATCATGGCGCAGCGGAATCAGCAAATCGTCAATAAACGCTACGTCGTCTACAGGGTCTTCGGTATCTTCAGGCAGCGGGAAAAAGACAAACAGGTTCGGCGCGAACAGTGCTTCGGGATACACGACGATGAAATTACGCTCATCGGCGACTGCATTCCAGCCTGTGTAATCCTGCATCTGATCGCCATCGCTGAGAATGCCGTGCAGAGCTAACACCAGCGCTGTTGGCTGCGTCGGATCGTAGCTCTCTGGCACGTAGCGCACATACGAGCGCATCTGATTGCGCGACACCAGCGTGTGACGTGTTGCCCCCGTTTCGACAGTGGGCTTATTGCAGTTGATGGTTGGTGTGGGCGTTGTTTCCTGTGCATTTACAGAGACAAATGCGGAGCATAACACAAACAAGATGAGTAGTGTGCTATAGATGATGCTATATACGTGTTTGAGATAAAACATTAATGATTGTTATTTTGTTGCTGATTAGAAGCAGGATTCATTGCAAGAGCGATGCTAATTCCTATAAAACTAATTGGAAAAGCAGAACACCAGATGCTCAAAGGTATAAAAGGATGCCAGCTATATCCGGTATACGGATAAATGAAAATCCCCACAACCATTGGAACGATCACTGCAATAGATGATAGACCGATACTTATGTCATGGATAATCGCACTTGTGCCAGTAAGTATTGTCTCTTTAGAGGTAAACAATGTTGGTCTTGATACATCTATCGTGCGCTTTGTGATAATGACTTTTATACCATCTACCAGCGCCAAAACAGAAACACTTATGGTGATTAGCAAACCTAAAATGATGCTCAACCACATCACTGCCTCGAATTACCAAAAATTCAACAGACAACTTCCTAGTTAACCGTTGTTCGCTACTCAATATACCCCAGCGCGCGCAAATTCTCCTCGACTTCGGCGCTGACTTCGCCCTGCCGTTCGCTGTCGGCGCGCTGTAACTCGGCTTGCGTCACCAGATGCTTCAACTGGCGCTGCATGTCGCTCACCAGCGGCGCGTTTTGCGTGGCGACATCGTGCGTTTCCGAAGGGTCATTCGAGACATCGAACAGCCCTTCCGTCTCCTGCCCCACCATAGCCAGCTTGTGTTCGCCCATGTACACGCCACGCCGTATCGAGCGCAGTTTCAGCTTGCCCACCAGCGCAGGCTTATGATGCTGCATCACATGAATGTAGGTGTTGACGGGGAATGCTTCAGAGAACACCACATCACCTTCCACATCCTTATGTCCATTCATCGCGTTCGCCAGCGTGAGCGCGCCGATATTGGCGTTGGGGTCGGCTTCGTCCAGCGGTGGCTTCACGCCCGCAGCTTCTAATACAGTGTGGAAAACGCGCCGCGTGGAAACATTCGTCGCTACACGCTTGCCGACAGCGAAGCGTTCAGGATAGTGAACCACCAGCGGCACATGGACCAATTCCTGATACACAACGAAGCTGTGCCCGAAGAAGTTGTGATCGCCGTGCCCTTCGCCGTGATCGGCAGTCAAAATCACCATCGTATTGTCCAGCGCGCCGCTAGATTTCAACGAGCGCAGCAATCGCCCTAAATGATAATCCTGATGCGCGATTTCGGCGTCGTAAAAGCCGTCGAGTGTGTGACGTTCCCATTCAGGAGTTGGCTCATCGACGGGGCTGGGCCAGCGCGCGGCATCAGCGTTGAAGCGGCGCATGAAGCTGTAGCTGCGGCTGTCCAAATCCGGCGCGAAACGTTTGAGATAATCCTGCGGCGGGCGATAGGGCAGATGGACTCCCATCAGGTTCATGAACGTGAACAACGGCTGTTCTGCGCTGCCCGCCTGATGCTTGCCGAGATAGGCAATCACGTCATTAATCGAAGTTGCCGTGTTGCCTTTGAAGTTGATGTAGCGCGACCACATGGGCGTTAGCAGGGGATGCAGCGAGATACGGAACAGCGCGTCGTTGTTGGCAAAACGGTTTTGCACGCCGTAAGCAAAACGGCGAAAGTTGGTCGCCATCTCGCGCTGTAAACGGCTGCGCGTCATGTCACGTGGACGCACGGGCGCAGCGCCAGAGTAATTGAAAAAGTGATCGAAGCCGCGCCGCAAGCCGTTATCCAGCACGCCGAGCAGCGGGTTATTGCAAAAGGCGACGGTGTGATAGCCCGCCACCTGCAAAATCTCCGCCAGCGTGGGATACGAACCAGAAAGCTGCCCATTACCCTGCGTGACGCCGTGCGTGCTGGGATACAGCCCGGTGAACATTGAGGCGTGCGAAGGCAGCGTCCACTGCGCGGGCGAAATCGCGCGCTCGAACAGCGTGGCGTTGGCGGCAAAAACATCAAATTCGGGTGACGTTTCCTGTGTGTGTCCGTAAATCGAAAGATGATCGCGCCGCTGCGTATCGAGGATAATCAGAAGAATGTTGGGTTTCTGTGGCATGAGGTGTCCGTGATAGTTCCCGCAATAGCGCAAGGATAGCACTGTCGTAAACGAGGAACAAGTTGCAGTTCAATCAGACTATTTCCGCTGCTTGTTTCCTGTAGGGACAATGCAAATGTCGTCCGCTTTCGTACCCCATCTTCTGATTTCCTGCTTGTCGCGTAAGGTCAGCAAGGAAAAAAACTGTAATGTAAGTCTTTATACCCCTTAAAGCATTTATGTGTTCTAATACGAGAAAACTTTACAAGGGCGCAAAGGGGGAACGTTGCGCTTCCAAAAGCCTGACAACGACATTAACCGCACACAGATGATCGACCCGCCGCACCTCACGTGGTTTGTGGGGATCGGTTGGCTGCTGGTCGTGTCGAGTCTTGTCATTGTTTTCCTCAATATCCCCGATTTCTACCAGTATGTGGTCAACGGCGTGCGCTCAAGCCCCGCGCTGTCAGGGGCAGGGGTATCGCCGGAATTGGTCGCCATTCTGCGCACCGTCGTGCGGCGCTTTGGCGAACTGTGCTTCTTCGGCATCTCGATTGCCATCCTGGTTCGCTCCCAAAATTTGATGGCGATTCTGCTGGCGATCACGTCCTCGATGCTGGCAGTCTCCCTCAGTGGGGCAGTCATCGAAGTGGAGCGCGCCATGCCCACGCTGGCGATTCCCGTTCGGATTCTGACGGAATTATCGGTGGTGCTCGGCGCGCTGCTGATGTTCACCTTGCCCGATGGCGAATTTATGCCGCGCTGGATTCGTTATCTGCTGCCCCCGTTCGTCGTGCTGGATAGTGTGCGTCTGACATTCGCAACGCTCAATCTGATACTGCTGATTCCGGTACTGGCGCTCTATGCCACCGCCATCTGGGCGCAGGTGTACCGCTACCGTCGCGAAACCGCCGTTTATCAGCATCAGTTCAAGTGGATAATTCTGGGCGCAAGCGCATCGCTCGTGTCGATCATCGTGGGGCAAGCGTGTTATGTGCTTGTCCCGCGCGACTATCA
>CALMZT010000015.1 GCA_937870805.1 uncultured Chloroflexota bacterium | reverse complement strand
AGGAATTTTCGTCAATAAACTGAATCAAAAACACTCTCCATTAAGAGAGTGTTGAGATGCCGATGCTGTGACTCGAACACAGGACCTCTCGATTATGAGTCGAACGCTCTAGCCAGCTGAGCTACATCGGCGTTTTATCAATTGTTTCTTAACGAAACTGGCTACCCGCATTCGCAAATAGCCAGTGTTCTATTAGTATAGCGGGGGTGCGATTCGAACGCACGACCTCCGGGTTATGCCGGTTCATAGTTTTGTTTCTGCCTAATTAACAGGCAGTCATTACTTCAACCGTGGACTTTCTCTTCACCTTTTAGCATAACTGCCAGTCAGGTGCCTGCCGTCAAGTCTCTACACCTTCCCTAAACATTCGTGAGAATGTCGAGGGCTTGGCTCGGGATTGCCCTGTGAAAGGTTTCCCCGAATTTGACAGGTCAACACATAGGGGTTTCTCCCTATGCCGCCCTATTTTGCAAGATTAGTTGTTAAACTTCTCTTGCGGCTCAAGCCCGACGAGCTGCCTCTGCTCTACCCCGCAATGTAGGGAGCATCTTATCATTGCCAATGGCGCTCGTCAATGGTGAATTGTTGGTTATTCGTTGTTGGTTTTTCGTTTATACAACGCCGTTCGATGTTCTCTCATTGCTGCTAATTTCGCCTTGTTTCTCACGGCGAACCTGCTATGCTTTGCGTTCCATTATTATCATCAAATGAAAGACGGACTTCGCTTAGGAGTGCTTATGCTCAAGACACATCATTGCGGTGAACTACGCCCACAACACGCTGGTCAGCAGACGACGCTGGCAGGTTGGGTTAACCGCCGCCGCGATCAGGGAGGACTGATTTTTATTGATTTGCGTGACCGCTGGGGGATTACACAGGTCGTCATCAATCAAGAGATTGCGCCCGCCGCCCACAAGATCGCCAGCACCGCGCGCAACGAATTCGTGCTACAGGTAACTGGTGTGGTGCATCCCCGACCTGAAGGCACGGCGAATCCTGATCTTGAGACAGGTGAGATTGAAGTTCACGCCAGCGACATCGGCATTTTGAATGAGGCGAAAACGCCACCGTTTTACATCAACGTTGACGAGAAAGTTGACGAGACGATACGGATGCGCTACCGCTACCTTGACCTGCGCCGCCCGCGTATGCAGGACAATATCGTGCTGCGTCATAAGGTCGTCAAGTTCATGCGCGACTATCTGGATGCGCGCGGTTTTGTGGAAATTGAGACGCCGATTCTGTTCAAAACGACGCCGGAAGGCGCGCGTGACTTCCTTGTGCCAAGCCGTTTGATGCCCGGCAATTTCTACGCGCTGCCGCAAAGCCCGCAGCAGTTGAAGCAATTGCTGATGGTGGCGGGTATCGAGCGCTACTTCCAGATCGCGCGCTGCTTCCGCGACGAAGACCTGCGTGGTGATCGTCAGCCGGAGTTTACGCAGCTTGACCTTGAAATGAGCTTCGTGCAGCGCGAAGACATCATGGCGCTGATCGAAGGCTTGATGATCGACATCTCTGAGAAGGTCGCGGGCAAAACACCGCTGTTCAAGCCGTTCCCGCGTCTGAAGTACAATGACGCGATGGAACTGTACGGCAGCGACAAGCCCGACTTGCGCTACGATCTGCAAGCAGTAGATGTAAGCGAGATCGCGGGCAAAAGTGGCTTTCCAATCTTCGTGAGCAACGTCGCAGAAGGCAAGCCCGTGAAGGTCATCCGCGCGCCCGGCATGGCGAAAGGCTTAAGCGGCGAAAAGCTGAAGAAGCTGCTGGCAGAAATGGAAACCATCGCACGCGGCGCTGGCGCAAAGGGCTTAGCGTGGATGGCGCTGCCTGAAGCCGAAAACGGCGAAGTCAAAGGACCGATTGGCAACAAATTCACCATCGAACAGAAATTGGAATTGTTCGAGAAGGTGGGAGCGCAGCCAAGTGACATTCTGCTGTTCACGTCGGATAAGCGCGAAATCGTATGGGCGGTGACTGACATGATGCGCCAGTTCGTCGCGCAGCAGTTGGGGCTGATTGACCCGAACGTCGTCGCGTTCTGCTGGGTGACGGACTTCCCGATGTTCTACTGGAATGAAGAGGAAAAGCGCTGGGACCCATCACAGCATATGTTCACGCTGCCGATGCCAGAGGATATTCCGCTGCTGGACACTGAACCCGGCAAGGCGCGCGGCTCACAGTACGATCTGGCGTGCAATGGCTACGAAGTGGCAGGCGGCAGCATCCGTATTCACGAACGTACAGTGCAGGAGAAAATTTTCCCATTGATCGGTATGACGATGGAACACGCGCGCGAACAGTTCGGGCACATGCTGGAAGCGTTCGAGTACGGCACGCCGCCGCACGGAGGCATCGCGTCGGGCATAGATCGTCTCGTCATGGTGCTAGCAGGCGAACCGAATATCCGCGAGGTGATTGCCTTCCCCAAGACGGCGACAGGCTCAGACTTGATGGCACACTGCCCCTCGCCCGCCGAGCCGAAACAGCTTGAAGAACTGCAAATCGCGCTGGCACTGAAAGAACCAGAGAAGAAGTAGATAGCTCTCAGCGGTCAGCCAGAAGCCAGACAAAAGAGGGCGTAACCTGTTACGCCCCTACTACGGTGTTGCCACTATGCAAGTGCACGTATGATTTACCCCTGATCGACAGTGCCTTCGCCGACGGGTTCTTTGGATGTAGTGACGCTCGTCCATTCAGGCTTATCTCCGCGCAGGTGTCCAAATATCGGCTTCTCGTTGCGCACGGTATCGACAAACGCCATGATGTCGCTGACAGGCATGAACATGTAGCCCTTCTTTTCAGCGACGTTGAATCCGGGTGTTGGGAAGGGACTGTCAGGCGCGAGGAAGTACACGTCAAGCGTGTATTCATCGCCGAGACAGCGCACAATACCGCGCAGCTTGACGGTTGTGCCGCCAATCGCCATATTTTCTAGCTGCCGCCACACGATCATATACTGCTTGATCTGAAAGACCACTGCGTTGCTGCTGCTCATGGTTGCTGTTCCTCTCGTCAATAAGTTATGCGGGATAGCTTACCGTATTTGCGGAGTTTTGGGCATACAGCAGCTTGAAACGGCTAACGTGGCTGCGTTGCCAGCATGACCAACAAAATCTTGTCATGACGGAAGTAACCACCAACAGGTTTCTTCTTTTGCCTGTTGCCAACGCCAGCTTTATAAATTGGTCTTATCGCAAATGGTTATACTTCATGCGGGCGCAAACGTACAATTCCTGAGACTTCACTCTTCACAAACCATGAAATCATTGCCGACTCCCAATCTCTCCCTGCTACGCCGCAACCTGTGGCAGACACGTTTTTACTACCTCTTGTGGTTCGGCGGTTCTGGTTCTGCCACTCCTTTTCTGAATCTGTTCTACCTGAAGTTAGGGCTTAGCGGCACAGAAATTGGGTGGATCGCCTCAATGTCAGCCATCGTAACGTTAGCGGCTGCTCCTTTTTGGGCAAATCGTTCCGAATCTTGGAAGCGTCCTCGTCAAGTGCTCCAATGGTTAATCATCTTCAACGCATTAGCGTTTTTTTTGCTCACTCAGCAGGTTATGTTTCTGGGCATCGCGGTAGTCAGTGTAATTCGTGCGTTTGTCGGCGCGGGCATCTCTCCTCTCTCAGATGCCATGGCATTAACGGTTACTCGCGGAGTTCATGCTGGATTTGGCAGCGTTCGCGTGTTCGGATCGTTGGGCTACATGATCTTTGTGCTCATCAGCGGCTGGATTGGCGAGCACATTGGCTTAAAATTCTCTTTGGTAAGCGCTGCTATCCTCACCTTGATGAGCGCAGTTGTACTCCTTCAAATCACGACACCAAACTTTTCTCATGGTGACAGAGAGGGACTGGAAAGCCCTCAACTCAGCAGTGTGCTGCGAAGACTTGCAGCGCAGCCATTGATGATCGGTGTCGCAGCGATGATCACGATTGACGGGCTGCTAAACACGGGTGTCTGGCAGTTCCAAGCAGCCTATATGAACCAGTTGGGTGCCGAGCAAAGTATTATCGGTCTCGCGGAGATGCTCGGCGCTCTGGTCGAACTGCCCTGCATGATATGGGCGGATCACCTGATGAAACGAAGAAGCCCATTTCGCTTGCTGACGATAGCAATGCTGCTATTTGCCGCTTTCAGAGCATTCGTTTTTCTGTTCCCCTCAGTCCCTACAATTTTGCTTGCCCACGCAGCAGCGGGGATGGGCTTCAGCTTTTATATTGTTGCCCTCGTGCGTTTCATCGGAGAGCAAACGATGCCGAGCGAGGCGCGCGTGGTGTTAGCATTTTTCACTGTAACGCTGACCAATTTTACGTGGATGATCAGTACCCCAATAGCGGGTTCATTTTTCGATCATTTGGGACCCCGCAGCCTATATGCCATCGCCACAGTAGGTTATTTGCTTGGATGGTTCGCTTTACAGAGCGCCGCGTACTTTTCCAACCGCGCTTCTACCACAGTCCCTTAAGCTCGACTTTATGCATTCTTAAGCAGGAAGGGTCACATCGGCTCAAACAAGGGGCTTAAGCCCCTTGTTCAGCAGCATAGATGGCTTTTG
>CALMZT010000014.1 GCA_937870805.1 uncultured Chloroflexota bacterium | reverse complement strand
CGTAGACGAAGGCGAACAGCGTCACGGCGATGTAGGAGTTGATGTTGAAGAAGGCGACATTGATACGCGACAAATCGTTGGGCTTGACGATGCTGTTCTCGTAAGTGAGCAGCGCCGCAACGATCACCAGCGCAATCCAGTATGTCCAGCCCAGCGGCACGACCAAGCCAAGCGCGATGAGCACAAGAATGGTCAACACATGGTTTGCCTTCGCCATAAACAAGGCGTTGGCGATGCCACGACTCTGAGGATACGAATACAACCCTTCCTGCTTGTCGTGTTCGACATCCTGACAGGCGTAGATCAAGTCGAAGCCGCTAATCCAGAAGGTAACAGCGAACATCAGCAGCCACGCGGGCAAATCCTGCGGCGCGAAGATGCTGCCGGCGACGGCAATCCAGCCGCCCATCGGCGCAAGACCATCGGTGAAGCCCAACACCCAATGGCACAGCGGCGTGAAGCGCTTGGTATAGGAATAGCCCACAAGGAATACCACTGCGCCGGGAAACAACAGCAGTGTCAATGGATTGAGCAGCGTCGCCGCCAATGCGAGTATCGCTAACGAGAGTACAGCGAAACCAATCATCATCTGTGTGGAAACTGCGCCCGTGACCGAAGGGCGATTCTTCGTGCGTGGGTTGGTCGCATCATAACGGCGATCTACCAGACGATTAACGGCGAATGCCAGCGTGCGCGCGGACGCCATCGCCACCGTTACCCAGAAGAATTGGTGAAACGTCGGTAATCCGCCCGCCGCCAGCACCATGCCCAAATAAGCAAAGGGCAGCGCGAAAATCGTATGCTCGAACTTGATGAGTTCGAGGAATGTACGCACACTCTGGAGCGGCGAAGAGGTAGGTTGAGTTACGGCAGTCATACGTTTTACTCGATAACAATCATTGCTGACGACGAGGTACCCAGATCATGAACGGGCTGAGCAAAAGGGCGACATCAAGATCGGCAATGCGCGCGTAGTGCTGCTGCGTACACTCAATACCGTCCTAATCCCCCGGATACATTGCCCACAAATCAGGGCGTCCGATGATGGCGTGTTCGGCACGTGACAGAAAGCCTAAGCACGCCCACGACGTAAACAGCGCAATGCTCGAAGCGTGCCATGCGCCAAAGGGTCCACGCGCGCGCTTGCGGGTTAATTCCACGATACGGTTATCAGCCGAGGGCGTAGGATGGAAAATCCATTCTTCCCAGTTGGTGCGTGTTGGCTCGTCATCCTGCTGTTTGTCCAGTTCGGTGATGACTTCTTCCATGATGGGCTGCGGTACGCCAGCCTTTTTGGCAAAACGATCTGCTTCATACACGCCCGGACGGCTAAAGGTGGGTAACACCACCATGCCTAACGCCGACCACAGCGTGAACCACAGGCTGACGGTGAATAAGCCGCGCACGGAGTTGATCGCGCCTGTGCCTGTAAGGTTGATCGCCAGCCACAAACCCACCAGATTCCAGGCAATCGCCAGAAACACGCCGCGTGAACGCGATTCACTTTGGACGACGCCGAGACGCCGCGCGATCTGTGCTGCTACGCCTTCGCTGCTGAGCGTGCTAAACCATGATTCGGGCAGTACAAAGCGTTCCATGCCGGGCAGTCCCGCCAGTGCGCCGACAAATGACGGGTCTTGACTGGAATACACCACAAAGCTGTCAGGCATTTGCAGTCCCCACTTGTCCAGCGCCTTGCGTGCGCCTTCCAGATCGACCACCGGCGCGGGACGCAGATTGGTCGAAGCACGTGCGAGAGCTTCTTGCGCCGACAACAGGATGACCATCACGACGCCCGCGACGAACAAGACGACGCCTACAGTGTTTGACTGTTTGCCCGCCGTAATCAGCAGCATTCCAGAAAGGAACATGACAATGAACTGTACGACTGCGCCGCGCAGCCAGCCCAGAAAGAAGTCGATGAAGCGCGGTGTGGGCTTGCCGTAGCGGCGCGGCAGCGTGTAGCCGCCAATGATCTCAAACGGCAGGGAGCACAGGTTGTACAGCAGCAGAATTAAAGCGATACGCTGGGCGACTTCGTTAGGGTTGGTTTCGACAACAGGAAACAAGCGCCCCGGCAGCCCAATCATCAAACAGACAGCACAGACGATCACCCAAAAGGCGACGTTGATAATTCCAAGCGAGAGACGTGCGCGCGCGTAAGTCATCTTTTTAAATTCTCCTGAGGTTGTGTAAAAGGTATTTTTCCGAATCGCTAAATATTATTACGTATCTGGCGTTCGCACAACAACCCCTCACCACAATATCTACGCTTCTACGCGCTGTTTTTCAACACCATATTCCGCCCAGCGCTCATTCACACGTGCCACGATTTCCGGCGACATGAAAATCTCTTCGGGCCAGCCACGAGGATGCCCATCAGCTGCGCTTTTGCTCGTCGCATCGATGCCGATTTGACCGCGTGACTGTTTGGCATCAGTATCATAAGGATTGATTGGACCGCCGAGAATTTCGATATCGCGCCGCCAGTCGGTGTTGCCCAACGCGCGCCACGCCACATCAGAGAGATTGTGGATGTCAACATTATGATCGAGCACGACGATGTTATAGTCCAGGCAAATTTCCCAGAGCTTACGCATCGCCTCATGTGGTTTCAGTTTGCTTTTGTCCAGCGCGACGATGATGGTCTGATACTTTTCTAGCCATTTGTCGCCGACCAGCGCCGTGACCTGTTCTGCCGGAATGGGGGCGGGCAGTGGAAACGGCGTCACGAATTGTTCGCGTGTCGCGCGTGTGGCGTCGATACCAATTTTGCCACCGTAAGAGTCCATAATCGCGGAATGGTCAAGCTGATCGACTGCGCCGTCAACGATAGTGACATCGCGCTGCCAATAGACATTGTTCAGCACTTCTTTGGCAACCGCTTCAAGATTCTGTACGTCCACATCTTCATCGACGACAATGATTGCCTTCGCCAGCATCATCAGCCCCAAGCCCCACAAGCCATACATGACTTTTTGCGCGTGACCGGGAAAACGCTTTTTGATGCTCACCAGCACAAGGTTGTGAAACACCCCTTCGGCGGGCATATTCACGTCGCGGATTTCGCCCATGAACAGCTTCATCAGCGGCATGAACAAACGCTCAGTGGCTTTGCCCATCCACACATCTTCCATCGGCGGTTTGCCCACAATTGTCGTAGGATAAATCGCGTCTTTGCGGTGTGTAATTGCAGTGACATGCATCACCGGGAATAAGTCCTGAGGCGTGTAAAAGCCTGTGTGGTCGCCGAAAGGACCTTCCATGCGATGCTCATTGGGGTCGAACCAGCCTTCAATGACGAACTCGGCATTGGCGGGAACTTCCAAATCCTGCGTGACGCATTTGACGAACTGCACCGGACGCCCACGCAGCCAGCCCGCCAGCAGATACTCGTCAATATTCGGCGGCAGCGGCGCAGAGCCACACCAGATTCCTGCCGGGTCGCCTCCCAACACGACAGCAACCGGAATTTTGGTCTGTCCAACGTGCTTGCCCGATTCCTGATGCTCTTTGCCGCCTTTGTGCCGCTGCCAGTGCAAGCCGAGCGTGTGCCCATCGTACACTTGAATGCGGTACATGCCAACGTTGCGAATGCCTGTGCCCGGTTCGCGTGTGATGACGGACGTGAGCGTGATGTACTTGCCGCCGTCGTCGGGCCAGCACTTCAGAATAGGCATGATGTTGACATCGGGGTTATCGGTGATGACGATTTCCTGACAGGCAGCGGTTTTGGTGATGCTGGGTCCTAAACCGACACTTCTGAGCGCGCCTAGAACATCGGTGGCGCGGCTCATCATGGCAGGCATTCCTTTGGGGAGTTTCAGGTCGATGAGCTTGCCCAGCCGCTTGTTGAGTTCGTCTAAATCCTCGACGCCCATTGCCAGCGCCATACGACGCGGGTTGCCGAACAGGTTAATCACCAATGGGAATGCGCTGCCTTCAACCTTTTCAAACAGCATTGCTTTGTTCTGGTCGTAGGGAAGTTTGCTGATACGATCTGTGATCTCTGTGATTTCAAGTTCGCTGCTGACTGGTGTTTGGATACGCAGCAGTTCGCCCGTTTCTTCTAGCTTGCCAATAAATTCTTGTAGGTCTCGATAGCTCATAGTATTTACAACGTTTAGTTTGCTCTGAATATCACAATTGATTATAGCACATTTTCTTGCACTTTAACTCACAATGATAAGCGCTATACCATGTGGATGAAAGATGTTTTCAGAAAAAAAGCAAAGCTCAACGACAGGTTGATTTGTGTGCAATACTTTGTGTGAAAACGTTAACCGACGCAACGCCTACTATCACCCTACGGTTCACTTGTCATTCGGAACTTTACAAACGCTAAAGGCGTCTGGGGTTATGTAGCGTTTAAATGACGAAA
>CALMZT010000013.1 GCA_937870805.1 uncultured Chloroflexota bacterium | reverse complement strand
ACGGGAAACAGCACATTGAGCAGCAAGGGCCAACCGCCATCGCGCAGTGCCATCACTGCCATCAACAGCAAGCCAATGGCGCAGACCAACGCCATGATGTCACCGGGCGCGAACAGCATTCGCCATGTGTTACCCAGCCGCCGCTGCCATACGCTGAATGGGCTGATGCTGCGTGTTGTGCTTGTTGTCCTCATGCAATCCCTATCTGTACATTCATAGTTCCAAGCATTCTATAGGAAATCGAAGGTGCTAATCAACCCGCGCTTGCCCAACGCTCTCCTTACCAACGTCCCATCGTGGTATAATAAGGTACCGGGTCAGCCGGGTGATCGCGGTGCAGCATGTGCTGCGCTGAGGAAAGTCCGCTCTCCATAGGGCACGGTGCTGCCTAACAGACAGGCGGGGCAACCCGACGGCATAGTGCAACAGAGAAGTATATTGCAGCGTGTACCCATAAGGGTTATGTCTGCGAGGGTGAAACGGCGGTGTAAGAGACCGCCAGCGTCGGCAGTGATGTCGGCGGCTGGGCAAACCCCACCGGGAGCAAGGCAAAGCAGGCGCAATGGGACTGCCCGTCCCGCGCCGGGTATGCTGCTGGACACCTGAAGCAATTCAGGTGCTAGAGAGATGATCGCCGCCTCATGTTTTGCATGAGGGCACAGAAAGCGGCTTATAGGCTGACCCGGACGTTTATCTTCAAAACCGTAAAATCGAGGATTCAACATGTCCTCTCATCGTGACCCCGAAGGCATCGAAACTCGCATCCTGCACGAAATTGCAGACTTGACTGATACACATGTGCTGGAAATTGGCTGCGGCGATGGACGGCTGACGTGGCGTTATGCCTCTGTGGCGCGTTCTGCCGCTGCGATTGATCTCGATCCCCAACGTTTGGCGACTGCACTGCATGATCGAGATGCTCCGCTGCGTGGCAAAGTCACGTTTATGCAGGCTTCAGCGGAAGCTCTCCCTTTTCCATGTGAACGCTTTGACCGCGCGCTTCTGGCGTGGTCGTTGTGATGAATTGCCCATCAGGGTATGGTTCATGCCCTTAAAGAAATCTGGCGCGTATTATCACCTGCTGGAACGCTGATCGACCTGCGTCCCTTTGTCGCCAGCTATCCGGTAGAAGTGGTGACAGGTGACGACGTGCAAACGGCGGGCACAGTAGACGATTCCAAGAAACTCGCCGACGATGCCGCCGCTGACTCTGCCTTGAAACAGCTTTTGCAAGCAGGCTTATTCGCCTTGGAGTATCAGACAACGTTTGATTTCCTGTGGTATTGGGACGCTTCTGAAGAAATGAAAGCCTACTATGAAGACAAAAGTCCACCTGTTTTTATTCCCGATCATGTGATTGAACGAACCCAACGCTTGCTTACCGAAATGGGGAGCGAAGCGAAAATTCGTGTGCGTATCAAGATGCTGATTTCACGCTACCGCAAGCGGGTTTAGCGTAGGGCAGCGCCAAGCCTTCAAATGTGATTCAAACAGGATTAGGTGTTTCATAGTCGTAGTTGTCGTCATTGAAACAAGGAGCACCTCATGAAGTGTTTTCGTACAGGGGCACTGTTCATCATGCTCATAATTCTGGCTGCACTCGGCGCTACAGCATACGCCCAGGACATTGGCACACCTTATGCTGTGGTGGTAGACGGTGATCTGTGGGTTTACGGTATAGACGATGAACCAGTGATGGTCATGGAAGGAACACAAGGCGGTTTCACCAGCGTTGATTGGAGCGCCGATGGCTCAAAATTGGCATTTGTGCGTTATAATGATGACTTTAGCACAAGCCTGATAGTCGTAGATGTGGATGATCTCACGTCCCCAACAGAAGTTGTGCTCACAGGTAGATTGGAAGCGGGATTTCCGATTTCATTCACACCTGATGGTCAACTGCTGTTCGCGCAAACACCCGCCGAGTTTCCATCAGGAGATCAGCCCTATCAGACCGAGTTTTACACGGTTGAGCCTGAAAATAGCGCTGAGCCACAGCTTGTAGTGGCTGCTGACTTTATGGTGGGCTGCGGTGGCGGGTCATCAATCCCGGCAGATTGGGTGTACTGGCGCGAGACGGGCTTTGGCGGGAATCATTTAATCCTCGAATGGACAGATGAGGGTATTGTCTACAGCACATCCTGCGCGGGTGTTGGTACGGCGCTGCTGAATCCAGAAACGGGCGCTGTGGCAGAGTTGGGCACAAGTTTGGCGCGCGCCAGCTTATCCCCTGATCGCACACAGCTTGCAGGGATTGGAATCACTTACACAGATACAGGTGTCGGCGGTACGTTGGAAATCGTCAATCTGGCGACACAAACTGTCGAGGAAGTGACAACCGAAGCAGTACCCGACCAAATTGCGTGGGGAACAGATGGCACGTTGTTCTACAGCACGCGCACTGAAAGTGGCAACGTCCTCGAAGACTTGACGCCGGAGCAGATGGAAGCAGTGACAACGGGCATTGGCTCGGAAGTGCCGAGTCTGCCCGCCTATACCCTCACCATTCATCAGCTTGACCCTGAGACAGGTGACGATACTGTGGTTTACACGGGTGAAGGCTATGCCATTGGGCGTATGATAGCGCTGGATGAGGAAACGCTGGTCTTCAGCCAAATTCCGAACCTCAACGCATGGGTTGAAGGCTTGGTCGAGGGGACGCTGAACTCGCTGTCTGCGGATTACACATCACAGGCAGAAGCCGCCGTCGCGCTGGAAGTCTTCGCGCTGAATTTGAGCGATGGCACTACGGAGTCGCTAGGCACAGGATTGGGGCAAATCATGCCACATGCAGGTGGCTAGAGTACAATGGGCGGCTCACACGAGTCGCCTTTTTATTTTCATAAAAACGCTTCCCAACCATAACGTAACTTTTGCGTAGGGCAAACGTCTCGTGAACGTTTAGCACCTAATGCACAAGCCTGTCTATAATTAAGTAAAAGGCAGGGCAATCGCATCAAATTTAGTTTGAAGGTTACAAGGGTTCACAAGATATTTGTAGGAACAAACGTACAGGGCTGAGCATCGGGCGAACACACAGGTTCGCCCCTACAATGACGTTTCTGACCTTCCTTGACCCAATTCGCGATTTTGATGCAATCGCCCTGAGTAAAAGGTTGAAAGTTTTCTGTTGCGGTGACGAAAGGATATATGATGCGGCGTCGAATTGGGATTCTGCTCATCATGCTGCTGGCGGCGGGCTGCAATTTGTCGTTTTCGCCTGAAGCCACGCCAACCTTCGCACCCACACGCACGCCGAGCGCCACACAGCCTGCCACCCCTACTGAAGAACCGACAGCGATTGCACAGCTCGTCATTTCGCCCAGTGCGACTCCTACGCTCACTCTCACAGCGACAGAAATAGCGTCGCCCACGCCGCGCCCAACGAACACGCCTGATCCTACAGAAACGGTTACGCGAACGCCGACGAATACTCCAACGGCGACCAACACCGCAACCCATACATCCACACCGACCAACACACCAACCTCAACCGATACTGCCACATCGACAACGACGAATACAGGCACAACCACGCCATCACATACGCCGACGAATACAGCCACATCGACACGCACGCCGACACCAACGCGCACCTCAACACCAACAGACACCTTTACGCCAGCGCCAACCGATACGCCGCGCCCGACGAACACCGTTCGTCCTTCGCCGCTGCCGACGATTGGACCCAGCGCTACGAATACACCGACGAATACGCCGACATCTACTGAGACGCGCATTCCGACCTCAACGCCGCGTCCTACAGCGACCCGCATTCCGCCGACGGTAGATACGCGCCCGCCGACTCTCAACGCGACACAGGTAGCGCTGCTTGCGTCAGATACCCCGCGCCCC
>CALMZT010000012.1 GCA_937870805.1 uncultured Chloroflexota bacterium | reverse complement strand
CGCGAGGAACAGCGTCGCGC
Source organism: uncultured Chloroflexota bacterium (assembly GCA_937870805.1). Lineage (GTDB taxonomy): Bacteria > Chloroflexota > Anaerolineae > Aggregatilineales > Phototrophicaceae > JACAER01. Next base: position 6,463 of record CALMZT010000012.1, on the reverse strand, counting down.
CTTTATGTGCGGGCACATCGGGGTTCGTGCGCGCCATGATAATCAGGAAGGAAGCGACTTCGCCATTCGACGTAAACCACTTGTGCCCGTTAATGACCCACTCATCACCATCGCGCACGGCTGTCGTTTGCAGCATCGTCGGGTCACTGCCCGCACCCGGCGGTGGCTCAGTCATCGAAAAGCCGGAGAAAATCTCGCCTGCTACCAGCGGCTTCAAGTAGCGTTTCTGTTGTTCTTCGCTGGCATACGTGTGCAGCAGATGCATGTTACCCTCATCGGGCGCGCCACAGTGAATTGACAGTGGACCTAACAGGCTGCGTCCGGCGGCTTCAAACACCGTCATCCAGTCTTGCAGCGGCAGCCCCAACCCACCAAGTTCCGGTGGCATGGTCGGCGCCCATAACCCGGCGGCTTTGGCTTTTTGGCGTACCGCTTGCAGCATATCCATCGGCAGTTCGTCATGCTGCATCACATATTTTTCCATCGGCAGTACTTCATCGTCGACAAAATGCCGTACACGCCGCGCCAGATCCTGAACATGAGAAGGTGTCGAAAAATCCATAAAATATCCTTGCATTATTTTTGAGGAGTATAACTTGCCAATTTTGGCGCGCCAATCGGTAAAAGGTAAGCTAGAAGAAACGATAAGAAGCCCTGATGAATAGTTTTGGAAGGTGAGAAGCCTTGCTAGATAGATTTGAAGGATGAGGCGTTGATGAATACCAATAGCCTACAATTGCTGCTAGATCGAGCCGAAATCACCGACACCGTTTTGCGCTTCGCCAGAGCCTTCGACATCAAAGATTGGGACTTGCTGCGTACTTGTTTGACAGATGAAATCGAAACCGACTACTCCGATTTTCGCGGCGAACCGCCGGGCAACCTCAAAGCCGATGAGTACGTCACCAGCCGCAGCAGCACCTTACAGGATGTCAAAACGCAGCATCTCAGCACCAATCACCTGATTACTATCGATGGTGATGAAGCGATTTGTATCTCCAACGCCGTTATCTATCGTTCGCTCATCGACCGTGATGAACGCTATGATACGTATGGTTACTACACCCATACTTTGCAAAAGACGACAGAAGGATGGAAAATAAGCAAAATTAAGCAGACCGTGTACTGGAATGTGGGCAATCCACTCGTACACGGCAAGAATCGAAAAAATACACCTTAAACTATGGACGATTTACTCAACCCATTAAAAGACCGCCTCTCACAGTATCTCACTGAGGTCAGCGGCACTCCCACCGAAATCCATCACGCACAACCGATTGCCGGCGGTGCATCCCGCGACACGTGGCTGATTGATGCCACTATCGGCGGTGAACGGCAGAAACTTGTGCTGCGCCGTGACCTCTCCACCGTCATGTACGAGCAAGCCCTCACCCGTGAGCAAGAATATCAGTTCATCGACGCCGCATATCAAAAAGGCGTGCTTGCGCCGCGCCCGCGCTTCTTATGTACCGACCCCAACCTGCTGAGTCAGTCTTTTTTCATCGTGGATTACGTTGAAGGTATTTCCATCGGGCGCAAAGTCATTCAAGCGCCAGAACTCGCTGACGCACGCGCTGCCCTCCCGCAGCAAATGGCGCAGCAGCTAGCAAAAATCCATGCCATTGCCGCTGAAGGGTTGGAGTTTTTGCCGCGCATTCCCGAAGGACAAAGTGCTGCGCAGCAAGCGCTGGATCAGGTACGGAACATGCTTGACAAACTCAGCGCGCAAAACCCTGCCTTCGCGTATGGCTTGCGCTGGTGTGAGCGACACGCGCAGACTAGTGAGCGTATCACAGTGCTGCATGGTGACTTCCGCCTCGGCAACCTGCTCATCGGCACGCAAGGCTTGAACGCTGTGATTGATTGGGAATTCGGACACATTGGCGACCCGCACGAAGAAATGGGGTACTGCTGTATGCGGGATTGGCGCTTCGGCAATGGACATCTGCATTTCGCCGGACTCAGTGACCGCGAGACGTTCCTGCGAGCCTATGAGCAGGCCAGCGGCGTGACGGTTGATCGTGCTGCTGTCGACTGGTGGGAGATTATGGGTAATCTGCGCTGGGGCGTAACTTGTTTAGCGCAGGCAAATCGTCATCTCTCTGGGCGCGATGTGAGCGTGGAATATGCCAGCCTCGGACGCCGTTCCGCCGAGATGCAGCTTGAGATGCTGCGCCTGATTCAACAAAGGGGATTGTAAGTATGTATGACCGACCCACCGCCGCTGAACTGATCGACGCCGTGCGTGGACATCTGGAAAACCACGTTGTCCCTGCCGTCAAAGGCGATGGCAAACTCTATTTTCAAACGCTGGTGGCGATCAACGTGCTGCGAGTTGTCGAGCGTGAGTTGAAACTTGCACCCGATCATGCCCAATCGGAATGGGCACGTCTCGACCATCTGGAAGGCGCGATGGATGTGCCGAATAATGCGCGCCTGATCTTTAGCATACTGCACGAACGCAATACGCAGTTGTGCGATAACATTCGCGCCGGACGCTACGATGGCGAACGTAAAATAGCGCTGTTTGAGCATTTAATGGCAACGACGATTGAGCAGCTACAGGTCGCCAACCCGAAGTATCTGCAAACACTGGCGCAAGAGGATGGGGTATCATCGTAGAGGCGCACACATTGGTACGCCTCTACACAAATTCAGTTCATTATGGGCAGAAAACGGATACGGGCTGCGTAACCGCCGGATTGGTAGACGATGCCGTGCCGCTGTAGGTCATTGATGGCGATGGCGTCGTCAGGAACTGCGAACCGCTTGAACCTGGTGAGGTGACATTACCACTCAAGGGTCCCGGCGAGGTGAGATTCCAGCTAATAACGGAGCCAGGAGTCACATTTGACCAATTCAAGATGAGTGACGTGCTGCCCGGACATGACAGGGACAACGATGGACCCGGCACACTGGTACCACCCTGCGCAAACTGATCGCGTGCCAACGTTAATCCGGGTGTAACGCAGAGCGTTTGCCCGCTTAGCAGTGCTTCCACCGCCCAAGTGAAGGTTGTACCCTGTCCAACCGTGTTCGGCGACATATCGCCGGTCACATTCGTTTGATTACCCTGCGTGGCAAATGCCGCCGCAAACCCACCTTGCTGGTTGAAAATCAGCACACGATAGTTGGTTGCGGTGGCAACGCCATCCCAATAAAATGTGGTCGCGCCATTGGGATAACTGCCAAGCGGCGACGTTTGACGGAAGCCGGAACACACCGTTGCACCAGGTATCGCTGTGACAGTGACATTCAACGGCGGTATCTGCGTGATACCCGCCATCGGACCCTGCCCATTCTGGTTCGTGCCGCAGGGAATTTGCAACACCTGCCCCACATTAATACTGGTCACATCACCGATGTTGTTAAGTGTGGCGATGTCGATGACCGTGCTGTTGTAGCGCAGCGCGATACGGAACAAGTTGTCGCCCGCAGCCACAGTATGCGTTGTCGTCTCGCCAAAACTGCAAACGCCGTCGTCCACCCCTGCTACTGTCGGATTTCTGAAGCTGAACATCGCCTGCTGTACCGTCTGTCCAGCGGTAAATTCTTCCGTTGTAATCGGGCGGGGTTCACCCCACTCCACAATGTTGTTATCCTCGTCCAATTCCAAATCCGATGCCTGACCTGCCGAGATCAGCAAACCGTCTTCGTTGCGAACACCGCCTTCGATAACGGTCATCACCGCACCGTCTTGGGTGGTCTGGAAAGTAATCAACGAGCCGACTACGATCTCTGCGCCGTTGACGGACAGTGTGACGCGCAAATCCTCTGGTGTGTCAATGGCAAGGAGCGATGGGGCTTCGGTGCAGCCCGGTTCGCCGAGACCATTGGAGAAGTAGAACGACTGCATTGCTGTGCGGTTGCTGCCGCGCAAAATCGGCAGTTCGTTCAGCGCCTCCGGTCCATTGACAGCCGTCGCATTCACCCACATCAACTGCTCCTGATAGACCACTCGCAGGAAAGATTGATCTTCGCTGCGTCCATCGGTAGGCAGTGTTGTGCCATTGGGTAGAGTCAAGGTTGTCGGTGCGTTGAAGTCCGGCACAGAACGCAAATTTGCGATACCGTTGGTGATCACGTCGATGGGATTGACAGGCTGAAATGCCGCTTCAGGGGCAACAGCGTTCTGCACCTGAGTATCACCGAGCAGCAGAAACGTCACCGCTTGACCCGGCAGCGTATTGGGGAGATCTGCCTGGACATTCATCACGGCAATGCCCCATTCATTCGTGGTAGTATCAAAGGGGAAAGTTTGCAGTGTTTGCAAGTCCATCAAGCCAGCACGATCCGCGATTTGTGAGAAGAAGTTCTCCTCAACAGGTTCGTTAAAGGTCGCTTGCACACGTCTGTAGCCATAACAAGCGCTGTTGCGCTCCAGCGCCGAACAATTGTTGCCGAGTGTCTGCAACGCCTGCTGCACCACGACAGGACAGTTCTGCTGCGCCAGCACCGGCACGACAGCCAGCAGCAGTACGAAACATAAGAGTATCAGGTAACGCATCGCATAAATCTCCACATTACAACCCTCAGTCTCATACTAGCACAATTCAGAAAATACGCGCGATAAAGACGATAAAAACGGTATAAAAGCGAACACAACTGGTTATGGACTCATTTTGTCGTTGCAAACAAAAACCCGACCTTCTCTGATCGGGCAGTTGCTATCGGCTTAAATCTAATCTCAACATCATTCCTGTTTTGCCTCTTGAGGGCTTGCTAATTGCAACGGCTTCGGCGGCTGCCATTCGCTGTACGCCAGTTTTTTGCCTTTTGAGCAGTTACATTTAGCACATGCCAGCACAATGTTTCTCGGATAATGAGTTCCGCCGCGTGCTAGCGGCTTGACGTGATCGACAGTAAGCCGCTTCGGTCTGGAGCACCACCAGCATAATCCGCCTTGCAGTTTATACTGACGCCGCCAGTCTTTATATGTGAATTCGCCTTCTGCGTTTGCTTCGAGTGCCCGTCTCCGTTCGTTTTTAGCGGCAATTTTATCTGGATTCTTCTTGCGCCATCTTGCGCTGTATTCTCTGGATTTTTCAGGATTAGCAATACGTCGTTCCCGCTGTCGTCCTGGATTGTAATACTGCTTCACCCGATCAGGATGTTCTTGCTTCCAGCGGCGTCCTACCTCCCTTACTTTTTCTGGATTATTTTGCTTCCACTCATTGTCTGCCTCAAGACAGCAGCTTTTACAATAGCTGTGTAGCCCGCTTGTCGTATTAGTTTTGCTTGTATGAAAATATTCTATCGTAGCGGGAAACCATTTTTTGCACTGTTGACACTGTTTTTGTCCCTCAACGACACCAGATTTTGGTAATGCGCGCGCCTTATCTACGTTTCCTCGTTGACGACTCTGTTCTAATTCTATGGTACATCGCTTGCAATAGGCATGAAGCCCATTTTTGCCTTTCTTGTCTTTGTAAAAATGTTCGGTAGTGGCGGGAAAATCCATTCCACATCGACGACAGTGTTTCTTTTCTTCATCTTGACTTATGGTCATGGCTTGCCTCACTGCTTAGATAGGATACTATATTTGTAAATTCATGTTTTACGTATATATGTCCTTTACATTTTATACCAAAAAGTCTTTTATGTAAAGTGTTTTATGGTTTAACCTGTCAAGTATCATAACTTGGAGAAAGTATTTATGGAAAAGGCTTTTCGCGGAGATCGCTTACGTGAGTTACGCAAAGCAGCAGGCTACATTCAGGAAGAGCTTGGCGAAAAAATCAAATCGGGAACTCGCATGATTAACCGCTATGAGAGTGGTGATGTTCAACCTACGGGGGATGTTATTCGGCGAATGGCGGATGTGTTAGATGTAAGTACGGATTATCTCTTAGGGAAGTCCGATTTACCAAATCCCGATATTCGAGAGGAGACGCTAAATTCTTTGGAACGCCGACTGATTGACGAATTGCGTCAGGGAACAATTCTTGGAGCGCTGCAAACATTTACGCTACTTGCAGCGCAGCAGAGATAATACTGTTTCTAAAAACAAAAACTCAACCTTTTAATGATTGAGTTTTTTTGTGTGCCGAGGGTCGGATTTGAACCGACGACCTACTCATTTTCAGTGAGCCGCGCTACCCCTGTGCCACCTCGGCGTCTTACTAACTTATTATCTGTTAACCATATTCTGTTAACTTGAACTGCATTTTAGCGGTATGCAGGTGAAGAGTCAAGGGGTGCATTTCCTACCCTTGCTATATTCGAACCAAGAACAAACGTTCTAAAACGATAATTTCGGCTATAATGATAACTAGCTGTGTATTTTTGTAGGTGAGATTGTGACATACAAAATGTCCAAAATTCATACCTCACTGTCGTGGGATGACCACCGAAAATGCCTGTTATGTCACTGATTTTTTCGCTTACATTTAACTTTAACGTTAGGACAGCGTTTGAAAATAAACTAGCTCTTGCAGAAACTGCTTTTTGACAACGATATAAC
>CALMZT010000011.1 GCA_937870805.1 uncultured Chloroflexota bacterium | reverse complement strand
CTTGTAGATTAGCGGCAAGCTGCGAAGGATTTTTTGCAACCTCCCAATCGTTGCCGGAAAATGAGCTAAACGAATTATTGACGTAATGCTCAAGTGGTACTCTATAAGCCCAGAACAGGAAGCTGCCGTTCATAATGGAAACACCGGGCTTCTGGTAAGCGTTCCCCAGTTCATAAGCCAGCCTACCCATCACGCCCGCTTTATCCTGAAACGCATAGAGCGATAAAACACTTGGCAGATCAATGTCTACATTCTGTGCATAACCCCAACTCAGCGCCGCCCCATAAGCAAAGCCGAGAAAGCTGATCGGAAGCTGCTGCCAGTGTCCTAAATCGCCCCAATCGGTTGTCAGCACGCCGATTGCGCCGTGTTTCAGCCCGTTTTCGACGGCGTTGCGAATGTTGCCCATCGCGTTATCGGTGCGTCCACCGATGGTCGTCCAGCTTGACGTGCCGGGGCATACATAGAAAGGCACGCCGGATTGCGCGAATAACGCCGTTTTGCCTGGGAAATCGTGCGTGGCTTCGTAGCCCCATTCCAGCGCGATGGTGTCTTTGGGGATTTCGGGCACGAGTTCGGGATACTGGTTAATGATGTCGCCCCAGAACTGCATCGTGCGCCCGCGCGCTTTGACACGCTTGTAGATTTCCAGCAGGTTATCGAGATAGACGCGCCCTTTGCCTTTTTGCTCAACAAGCGCTTTGCTGCGCCCTTCGCCAAGATCAAAGGTTTCGTCGCCGCCGATGTTGAACATGGGGCTGGTGAAGTTGGGCAGCAGTTCGTCGAACAGTTCTTCGAGGAACGGCAGCGTTTCGGGTACGGCAGGCGACAGACTGAAGGGATATTCCTCTTTGTGACCCCAGGGTGTCATCACGCCCACTTCGGTTTCCGCCAGATGCAGATATTCCTTGTGCATGAACCAGTGATGCAGGTGTCCCATGCTGTTCTGATTGGGTACAAGCTCAACGTAGCGTTCGCGGCAGTAAGCATCGAGCGCGAGGATTTCCTCCGCCGTCATGGGCGAGGCGTTTTCCCAGACTTTGCGGTGATTGCGATAAGCGAAGGAATGTTCAGTGTAGAGTTGCAGTTGGTTGATCTTCCAGCTTGCCAGCATATCGACCAGCGAGTACAGCGTTTCCATCGTCGGCACTTTGTCGCGGCTGATGTCGAGCATGATACCGCGCGCCGGAAAGTCAGGCGCATCGCTGATTTCCAGCAGCGGCAGGTTTGCGCCATGTGTTTGCAAAAGCTGAACCAGCGTGCAGACGCCATAAAATGCGCCCGCCAAGTCGCCGCCGATGATGTCGATACCCTGCGCGTGAATGGAAAGACGGTAGCCATCGGGTTTTGCCGCCTGTGCATCGACAGTGATGCTCAGCCCGGCGGGTAGATCGCCGCCTGCAAGCTGCCAATCGACGTTGGCGTGGCGCTTCAACGCGGTCTGCGCGCGCTGTCCACTAAACGACAACGGCGCTGCCGGATCGTGTTTGAGGGCGATGAAAGGGTCGAGCGTTGACAGATCAAGTGTGCCACCTGTAAGCGACAGCTCACGGGGCATAGGGAGCAAAAGTGGTGTTGGCATTTAAATTTCCAGTGGGCAGGTTTGGGTAAACAAACTAAGAATTTAGCCTGTAAAGAAGCTTGGAGCCTACATGCGTATTAAATTGACAGTCCAGCGCTGCTAGGTTATTTTAGATAGGGGTACTTTAACATGTGGTTTGCTAGAAGACAAGCAATATCGGTACTATTTGGCACTGCCACAGCGTTGATGAAAGGAGCACGTTATCCCTCTAAATCCGCACTCGATGAGTCAAAGTAAACTCTACTTAAAATTATAGGAGTACACGAACAATGCAAAAGAAACATCTGATTCTTTTAGTTGCCTGTCTGGCGTTGATGATCTCGTTGGGAACCGTCATTGCACAGGACGAAGGCACAGAAATCAATATCGCCTGGCCCTACTCTGTTCCCCCGGATGGACATTTTAATTCCTATGCAAGCGGCGCAATCAACCTTGGTGGTAATACCTATCAAGATCTGATGGAACCCCCGCTGGCTGTTTACCTGTGGTCACAAGGCACCTATGAAGGCATGTTGGCAGAGAGCTTTGGACCTGATGCCGACGGTAACTATGTTGTCACTCTGAAAAGCGGCGTCACCTGGAGCGATGGAACACCCGTGACCTCACAGGATATTGTCACGACCTGGAGTGTCGGCTACATGATTGGGTGGATTGAGTGGACCGACATCGCCAGCATCGAAGTCGTGGACGATTTGACTGCAAAGTTCAACATGGACCAACTGTCGCCGCTGACTGAATACCGCATTCTCACCCGTCAGATTCGCCCGACGAGTGTTTATGGCGACATTGGCTCACGCGCACAGCCGCTGGCTGAAGCAGGAACGGCGGCTGGCGACACAACCTTTGATGCGCTGCTTACTGAATTGACGGAATTCCGTCCTGAGACCTATGTCTCGGCAGGACCCTACGTCATGCTGCCGGAAAATGTCAGCGACGCGAACGTCGTGCTGGTGCGTAATGAAGGTGGTTTGAATGCCGACATCGTGCGCTTTGATCGCGCGGTAGTGTGGAACGGCGAAACCGAACAGGTCACGCCGCTGGTACAAAACGGCGACCTGTGGTATGCGACACACGGCTTCCCACCCGCGACGGAAGCAGCCTTCGTTGAGCAGGGCATCGACATCATTCGCGGTCCCAGCTACAGTGGACCTTCCCTGATCTTCAACCACACGGTTGCTCCGTTTGACCGTGTTGAAGTTCGTCAGGCACTCGCCTATGCGATTGACCGCGAACAGAACGGCTTTGTCAGCTTGGGAGAATCGGGTATCGCTGTCGAGTGTATGTGCGGCTTCAGTGATAACCTGACCGGGTTGTGGCTCAGTGAAGAAACGCTGGACGGCTTGAATGCCTATGACTATGATCCTGAAATGGCAGCGTCCATTCTGGAGGGTATCGGCTTCACGCGCGGCGACGACGGCGTGTGGCTGGACGATCAGGGCAACCGTATGGCATTTGAATTGATCTTCCCCGCAGAATTCCTCGATTGGGCAGCAGCAGCGGAGAACGTCACGCAGCAGTTGAACGATTTCGGCTTTGAAATCACAGCACGCGGCGTACAGTTCCAGCAGCAGGTTCAGGATGTTTATGATAGCAATTTCCAACTTGCCATTCGTCAATGGGGCGCTGCCAGTCCATTCCCAGGTCAAAGCTATCTCGTCCCCTTCTTCACCCTTAATGGTCAGGGTGAACTCGCCGGTGAAGGTGTCGGCGGCGGCATGAACTTTGACAACAACGTGACCTACAGTGGTGGCGACATTAACGTCTACGATGTGGCACTAGAATCGGGCGTCGGGCTGGACGTGGAGGCACAAAAAGCCGCCGTTGAGCAGCTTGCGTGGGCGTACAACGAACTGCTGCCCGCGATCCCACTGTGGGAACGTTATGGCAACAACCCGCTCAATCGTGAGTTCCTCGATGCACCCGCCAGCGACGACCCGATCTATAACAATGCAGGCGCGGATCACTTCATGCCGTACCTGATTATGACAGGACAGATCGGACCCGTTGGCTCATAACTTCAAGATTGTGTAATATTATGTACAGGGGCAAGGTATATCTTGCCCCTACAAAACGGCACTGCCTGAAAAAAGTTATTTGAGGATTTTACCTGTGGCAACCGAAACCCCTGCTGTTCAGCCTATCGGGGTAGCGCCATCTCCCCTACCCAACATTTTTGATGCGCTGCGGCGACTTTCTTCAAACTATACCCTCCGCGTCATCCTGCAAGCGATGGTCACAATTTGGGCGGTCATTACTTTTACCTTTTTCCTTATTCGACTGATGCCGGGTAATCCGGTGGATGTTTACGTCGACTTCCTCATGAATCAACAAAATATGACCTATGAGGAAGCCTACTCGCGTGCCGCATCCCAGTTCCAGTTTGACCCCGATGCCAACCCGATTACGCAGTATCTTGAGTATATGGGGCGACTCCTTCGAGGTGATCTTGGCACGTCCATCACTTCTACTGGAACGAAGGTTATTGACCAGATTTTACGCTACTTACCCTGGACGATTTTCAGTGTCAGCTTAGGGTTACTGATCAGCTTTACCCTGGGTATGACCTTTGGCACCATGATGGCGTATGTGCGCAATACCCCAATTGATCACGCAATATCCCTTTTAGCATCCATTCTCAGTGCCGTGCCTAACTATATCTGGGGGTTAGGGATCGTCATCGTTTTCGGCGTGCAGTTGCAATGGTTCAGCATTGGCGAACTGCGCGGCACGTATGACCCAAACCTGTCACCGAGCTTCACGCCACAGTTCATCGGCAGTGTTCTACAGCACGCTTTCCTGCCTGTGCTGGTCTACGTGTTAGGTTCCGTCGGCGGGTGGATGCTGAACATGCGCAACAGCACGATCAGCACGCTAGGCGAAGATTACGTCAACGTCGCGCGGGCGCGCGGATTGACCTCCAGCACGTAGATGCGCCCGGCGTGGATCACGAACTGGATATTGATCAGGCCCTGGGCTTGCAGGCCGAGAGCGATCCGCGTCGTGTAATCCACAATCGTGTCGCCTTCAGCCGGGAAGAGATTGATCGCCGGGTAGACCGCAAACGAGTCGCCGGAATGGATGCCCGCCCGCTCGATATGCTCCATGATCCCGGGTACGAGTACGCTCTCTCCGTCGCG
>CALMZT010000010.1 GCA_937870805.1 uncultured Chloroflexota bacterium | reverse complement strand
GGGGTGAGGTAAAACGCGAGTCTTTCGCCACTTGTTTCCCTCACCACATCCATTTCTAATTTCGGACAAGCCTTTAAGCCCCTTGTTCTCGCTCATCCCATCTTCAAACCATCTTTACTGAAATCTACGAAAAGCTGATTATCCGCGCGGCGTATTCTGTTGTGAGCGGACATTCAGCTACCAGAAGAGGCTGGTTAGGGAATCCATGCGGCAGCGCCTTCATTGCGCGCTGGAGTATTGGTGAGGTTGTGAGTAGCCATGCCGTCCCACAGCATAATGTCGCAAATGTTGCTGGTGCAGGCATAAAACAGCAAATTTCCGTCGTCGTTCCATGCGACAGGAAATTCATCAGCGTTCGGCGTCTGGGTGAGGTTACTGACCGCCGTGCCATTCCACACAAGAAGGTCACAAATTTGACGAGTGTCGCACGAGCGAATGACGAGGCGTCCGTCGCCGTTCCAGATGTAGTATTGTTCATTCAATGTGGGAGTATTCGTGAGATTCTGAACTGCCGCGCCGCCCCACAGCATCAGGTCGCACGTACCATTCGCATCACAGGATGTAAACGTGAGCTGCCCATTGATGCCCCACACTATAGCATCTTCATTGGCATTAGGTGTATTGGAAATATTCTGGATGGTCGCGCCGTCCCACAGCAGCAGGTCACGCCTGCCGCTGCTGTCCGCTGCGTAAAACGCGATCTGTCCGTCCGCGCTCCAAAACGGGACTGCTTCGCTCAATGTTGGTGTATTAGTGAGATTGCGAACCTCACTGCCATCCCACACCAGTAGGTCGGTGTTGGTGCCATTTTCAGACGCTTCCCATGCCAGCCTTCCGTCATTGTTCCAGACGGGGGTCAAATCATTGACGTTGGGGGAGTTCGTGATGTTGAAGACCGTTTCGCCGTCCCACACCAGCACGTCACACATATTCTCATCGGGTGTGCAGGAGCGAAACGCAAGTTCTCCGCCGCTGCTCGGCATGATCGCGGGTATTCGGCTGTCAAAAGAGTTGGTGAGGTTTAGAACGGTCTCACCATCCCATCGCAGCACATCACAGTAGCGATAATTGCTATCGCAGACGCTAAACAGCAGGTCGCCAGCGTCACTCCACATATACTCGTTGACGGTTAACTCGACTGTACTGGTCAGGTTAGAGGTTGTTGTGCCATCCCACACTAACAGATCGCAGTGGTTGTAATCGCGCGAACACGACGTAAACGCAAGCTGTCCATTGCCGCTCCACTTCCCGCCACTTTCTACAGCGTCGGGTGTGTTGGAGAGATTGCGTATACTGACGCCATCCCACAATAGCAGATCGCTCAGGTTGCGCTGATCTAATCGCTGAAACGCAAGGTAACGCTTGCTTGTGAATAAGGAATAGGATAAAGGAATTGGCGCGTTTGCCAGGCGCAGTTCAACCCCAGCGACGACATCATTGACCGCGAGTCCGAAGCCGTCATCTGACCACAAGCCATAGACCAGCAGCGCGCTATCGCGTCCCTGTCCCGCAAGCCGCGCCGCGCTGATAGCGAACATCAGCAGTAACCACAAAGCACAAACAGAAAGGGCAGTGAAGCGTATCATATACACGAATGGTGGTTTACATTACAACTCGCATTAAAGTGTCAAAAGGAACGCAAATGCGCCTTGTATTATGCTATCCTGAAAATAGCCTTGCAGAATGCATGGTACGGGAGAGCACAAAGGTCTTTGTAGGGGCGCACCCATGTGTGCACCCGCCTGATGGTCGCCTTCCGCGATACATTTTCATCGCTTTCGGTAAACAGTGTTCATGATTACTATGCTTGCCAATAGCGCACCTTAACATCCTGCGTCCTACCCCTCGTCCAACTCAAGAATGTTCTGTATTTCCACTGCATATTTCGCTTACATCAAACTTTCGAGTTAGAGGTTGGTTAGGATTTAAGAGAGTGTTCGCCGTCTTACGCCCAACAGAAAATTATTACTTTTCAGGAAAATAAAACGTTACTCTGTGATCCCCTGTTAATCAGAGACCGTAACGCTTCGCACGTTCGCGCAGCGCCTCCACAGCGCCATCCGGCGGGTTATACGCGCCGAGGTTGACGGTGCCGTCACTGTTCGGGTGATGGAAGTCCGACCCGCCCGTCATCACCAGATCATAGCGTTTCGCCAGCCCGCGCAGGTTCAGCCGCACCGTTTCGTTGTTATCCGGGTGTACCACTTCCACGCCATCCATCCCCACCGTGACCAGCCGCTCAATCAACGTTTCGTAGTTCCTGACGCGCGCGGGATGTGCCAGCACCGCACACGCGCCGACGCTGTGCAGGTGTTCAATCGCTTCTTCGGGCAGCAGACGCTTGCGTGCCACGTAAGCGGGCGCGCCTTCGCCGATGTAGCGGTTAAACGCCTCCTTCGTTGACTCAGCGTATCCCGCTTCGACCAACGCGCGCGCCACATGTGGACGGGTGATCGGCGCGCCGTCGGCAAGCGCCAGGATGCGCTCAAACGAGATATCGACGCCGATGTCAGCCAAACGCTGCACCATACGCTCTCCACGATGAAAGCGGTCTTCGCGCAGTTCCGTAAGCCACGCCTGAAACGGATGTCCCGCTTCCAGCGCTTCCTGGCGAATGTAATAGCCGAGCACATCGACCAAGCCGTGATCTTCCGCGCCCAGTTCGATGCCGGGGATCACCAGCAGTTTGCCCGCCGCAATCCGCTGCGCTTCACGGTTGCCGTCGGTGTTATCGTGGTCGGTGATGGCGATGATCTTTAAGCCGCGTTTCAGCGCTAACGTCACGAGCGCTTCCGGCGTCAGATCGCCATCCGACGCCGTAGTATGCATATGTAAATCAATACTCAATGTGGGGTCTACTCCGTTGAGGGTCAAGGATGAGTCAGGGCGTGCCTCATCCCGGTTTTACAGGGCGGGGTTCAACCGCAAAGCGTACTGCGGTACGTTCCTGCCCGTCGATATCTACTTCTGTAAAAAAGGGCACAAACACAATATCGATCTCGTCGCGGCTCAGATAACCGCGCGCAATCGCCAGTGCTTTCACCGCCTGATTGACGGCTCCGGCACCGATGGCTTGTACTTCGGCATAATGATGTTCGCGGATCACACCGGCAATAGCCCCCGCTACTGCGGTTGAACGGGAATGGGCAGACACTTTGATGACTTCGGGCTTTGGCCCATCCTCACGCCGGGGGGGAGGTCTTCTGGCTGAGTCAGAGCTGAAGGAAGTCGCTTTGTCGTCATGAGGGTCAGACATATTCCACCAGCCTTATCTGCTTGAGCAAGGAAAGTTTTGCTCAAAATTAATTGTACATCCAAACTTGGGTTAAGTCTATTATAAAGCGAAACTATGACACAGTATTGCGATACCGTTTTGAACGTGAGCGTTTTTAATAGCACAGTAGAGCGAAAAAGCGAAAAATGAGAGTATCCCAAATTAGCTTATGCAAATTCGGCATTTCTGAAAAACATATCCCAAAGTTAATAAATTTAATCTTTTTCACCTTAATTGTTAATCTGACATACGAAACTCTTCTTGGGATATATTTGGGATAAGTTGCGATAAAATATCCCAAAATTACTGACTATTTTCTATGACTCGCTCACTAAAGAGGTGTTAAATTGCTGTTACTTTAAGAAATGGTTTAGGATTTATCCCAAACTTAAAGTTTTTGACTCAACGATGATTCTTATTGTCTAGAAGGGCGGGATTAGCTATACTATTCTCTACACCCAAACACGACAGGTGCCGAACCCCGCACTTGCTGAGGGGCATACGCTCCTCATAACGGTAGATAAAAATTACATTGTAGGCAACATCAAAACGGGGGCTGCAAGAGCCGCTAGTTTAGCTGTCTCTATTGCTTGCTCATAGAAAGAGTGTATTGTGGACGCGCAGACCGCATGGAAATCGGCTTTTAGCCAGCTAGAAATCCAATTAGATCGAGCCAACTTTGACACCTGGCTGCGCGATGCTGTTTTCCTGGGTTACGAGGATGACGATGGAACAGGGGTGTTCGTGATCGGCGTGCGCAATAACTACGCGCGCGATATGCTCACCCACCGCCTGTATCGCAGTGTACAGCGTGTTGTCTGTGACGCAGCGGGTGAACCTGTCGAACTACGTTTCGAGGTTGCGCGCGCGCGCCAGAAATCCGAAGACGATGAGCAGGCAGAGATGCCGCTGTTCAAACTGTTGGCGCAGCAGGCAGCGAGTGACACCCCGTTGCTGCCTCTGCACCAGCAGATCAGCCGCCCGCAGCGCCCCGCGCTGGCGGAAAGCGAACTCAATCCGCGCTTTACATTTGAGCGTTTCGTCGTCAACAGCGGCAACCATATTTCGTATCAGGCGGCGCGTGCCGTCGCCGAAATGCCCGGCATGGCGTATAACCCGCTGCTGATCTACGGCGGCGTCGGCATGGGCAAGACTCATCTGCTGCAAGCCGTCGGGCATGTGTGCCAGCGCAAAGGCTTGCGCATCATTTACATCCCCTCGGAAGCCTTCACCAATGACCTGGTAGACGCGATCCGCCAGCGCAGCACCGCCATGTTCCGCGAGAAATATCGCTCCGTCGATGTGCTGCTGGTGGACGATATTCAGTTCATGGCAAGCAAGGAAAGCACGCAGGAAGAGTTTTTCCACACGTTTAATGCGCTGGTCACGTTTAACAAGCAGGTTGTGCTGGCGTCTGATCGTCACCCGCAGCAGCTTTCGGCGCTGGAAGATCGCTTGCGTTCGCGCTTCGCAGGCGGGTTGGTGAGCGATGTGCAGCCGCCGGATTTGGAAACGCGCATCGCCATTTTGTGCATGTGGGCGGAGGAACGCCAGTTCGATCTCAAGCCTGATATGGCGCTGATGATTGCTGAACACGCACCTAACAACATCCGCGAACTCGAAGGCGTGTTCAACCAGATCGTGGCAAAGGCGAAACTGCTGCGCCAACCCCTGACGATGCGTCAAGCGGCACTGACTGTCGAACACTTTGAACGTCCGCGCGAACGTGTGAGC
>CALMZT010000009.1 GCA_937870805.1 uncultured Chloroflexota bacterium | reverse complement strand
TTGCCAGGGAGTTCGTGCTTGCCTTCCTTTTCCAGCACATCGAGCGCATCATTCAATTCGCCCAAGCCGCGCTCCATCGTGCGGCGGAAACGAACTTCTTCTTGGGTAATCACTTGCTTGATACGTCCAGATTTTTCGCTCAGTTCAGTATAATGTTCGCCCATCACGTCAATCACTGCATCAGCAACAGTGGCAAGGAACGGCTCATGAAAACCAAGTTTTGTGCCAAAACGTGCCGCACGACGAATCACCAGACGACATACTGAGTCACGATTTTTCGCACCCGGCAGGACACCATCGGCAATCAGAAACACCGCCGCACGGATATGATCGGCAATGACCCGATAGGGCACAATGTTGGCATCCCGTTCTGCATCAGTGTGTCCAGTCAACCGCTGTGTGGCTTCAATGATGGGCGTGAAAAGGTCAGTTTCGTAATTCGACTGCACGCCTTGAACGACACTGACAATACGTTCCAAGCCCATACCTGTATCAACGCCGGGCGCGGGTAGCGACACATCATATTTGCCAGTGTGTTCAGGATCATCTTGTGTGCGGTTGAACTGCATAAACACAAGATTCCACAGTTCAAGAAAGCGCTCATCTTCTGCCTGCATCAAGGGAATGATGCTGTCGACACCCATTTCTGGTGTTTTGTCCCAATGGATTTCGCTTGTCGGTCCGCAAGGTCCCGTTTCCGCCATCTGCCAGAAATTCGTCTTGGGACCCATGCGTGCCACGCGCCTGGGATCAACGCCAATCTCATTGACCCAAACGTTGTACGCTTCGTCATCATCTTGATAAACCGTAAACGCCAGGCGCTCGGGCGGCAGACCATAAACCTTCGTCAGCATATCATAACCAAAACGAATGGCATCACGCTTGAAGTAATCACCAAAGCTGAAGTTACCAAGCATTTCAAAGAAGGTATGGTGTCTTAAAGATGGTCCCACATTCTCAATATCGCTGTGTTTACCTTGGACCCTCATTGACTTTTGTGAGGTCGTTGCGCGTTTGTAATCCCGTTTGTCCAGCCCAAGAAACACGTCTTTAAACTGCACCATCCCTGCGTTAGTAAACAGCAGCGTGGGGTCGTTTGTGGGGACAAGCGAAGAAGATGGAACACGCTTATGTCCCATTTCTTCAAAAAAATCTAGAAATGCCTCGCGCACTTCTGCGCTGGTCATAGGTTTCATATGCTGTTTTCCTTAGAAATCCTGTGTGTTCAAAATTAGGCAGGAATTATATTCCCCCCTCCTACACTCAACAAGGGTAGCAGGTGTGATATACTTAGTGCCGTTTGGCGGCATTTCCCGCTTGACATTTATCATCTCTAACTTCATTATACTATTGGTTCATGAAGGGTCAATAAGGCTCTGTAATTCAACAGGACAATGTTATGCCAACGATTGATGAGCAAGTCGAAGTTCTCATGCAGGGCACCGAATACGGCGACCCTCAAATCAAAGAAAACATGCGCAAAGAACTGACAGAGCGCTTGATAGAAGCGGAAAGGCAGGGACGTGCGCTGCGGGTATACTGTGGTTACGATCCTCGCAAACCCGATTTGCACCTCGGACACACCATTACCATGCGCAAACTGCGCCAGTTTCAGGATTTTGGGCATGATGTAACCTTCCTGATTGGCACATTTACCAGCCTGATTGGCGACCCATCCGACAAGGACAAGGCGCGCGATCAATTGACTCGACAGCAGGTCGAAGAAAACTCGCGCACTTATACCGATCAAGCCTTCAAAATCCTTGACCGTGAAAAAACTCGCGTGCGCTACAACGATGAGTGGCTCTCGCCGTTGGATTTCGCCGACATCATCCGGTTGGCAAGTAACTTCACCGTACAACAGTTTCTGGTGCGCGAAAACTTCGACAAACGCATGACCGAAGGACAGCCGATCTACTTGCATGAATTCTTCTATGCATTGATGCAGGCGTATGATGCTGTTGCGCAGGAAGCCGATGTACAGGTGGGCGGGCAAGACCAACTGTTTAACATCCTCGTTGCTGGACGCAAGTTACAGCAAGGTCTGGGTCAGCGTCCACAAATCGCCATCATCATGGGTGAAAGCCTGCCCGGCACAGATGGCGAAATCAAGATGAGCAAAAGCTTGGGCAACGACATTCCACTGCTGTCTGAGCCTTGGGATATGTTCGGCAAAATCATGAGCCTACCGGACAAAGCCATGCCTGTCTACCACCGATTGCTGCTGGGCTGGTTTCCCAAACAAGTGCAGGCGCTGGAAGATGGGCTGCGCGATAGTACCCTGCACCCGAACAATGAGAAGATGCGTTTGGCACACGAAATTGTGTCGATTTTCCACAGTCCTGAAGCAGCAGATGCCGCACGCAAGCGTTGGGATGAAGTGTTCCGCAGCGGTGGTATTCCAAAAGACATTCCACAGGAAACCATCACTGCGGAGGAACGTATCGTGGATATTTTACATCGTCGCAAGATGGTAAGCAGTATTGGAGAAGCCAAGCGCCTGATGGAACAGAACGGTGTACGGCTCAATGAACAACCAATCACTGACCCGACGGCAGTGATTACGCTTGACAAGCTTCCCGCCGTGCTGCAAGTAGGCAAGCGCAAGTTCGTGCGTCTGGTATCGAATGGTAGCTAAGCAATAAATGAAGCAGTATAAGATTCTGTCCTTGAGGAGAATTCACGCTTGAAGCGTTTCATCAGAGACCTTATCTCTGTCATGGTGATAATCGGCTTTGCCACAACCGTCTGCGGGGGCGCGGTTTTCATCCTTGCCGGAGACAAAATTGTGGATTTCGTGCAAGTCGGGTTGGCGCGATTTGCTTTATCGTCGCGCCAGGATCAGTTAAATCGAGGCGTGAGCAATGACTCTACCCCGGTACGCTTTGTCGTTGAACCCGGTGATACGCCACGAATCATCGCCAGCAACTTATTCGATAACGGATTGATCGTAGACGATGATCTATTCCTCAGCTATATACGCGCTAACGAATACGACACAGAGCTTGAGGCAGGCACATATTTCTTTAATCGCGCACAGAGCATCCCTGAAATTGCCGTCGCGCTCACGGACTCAGCCGCCAGCCAATTCCCCTTCCGCATCCTTGAAGGCTGGCGTATAGAAGAAATCGCTGCCGTAATTGACGAGAATCCCGTGTATTTTGATTTCACAGGCGCAGATTTTCTCGCCGTCGTCGGTCCCGGCGCGGTCATTGATCAGTCATTTAGAGAGTTTGTGGGATTGCCTGATGGCGCGTCCTTGGAAGGCTTTCTCTATCCCGACACATACCAACTGCCCGCGGGTGTCACAGTTGTGCAACTGCGGGATATTCTGCTACAAACCTTCCTTGATCGTGTAGGCACACAAATTGCCGAAGACGCGCGTGAACAAGGCTATACGCTGTACGAAATTGTGACACTGGCGTCCATTGTCGAAAAAGAAGCCTTGCACGATGACGAACATGTGTTGATTGCCAGCGTTTATCGCAATCGGATGGACATTGGCATGAATCTCGATGCCGACCCTACTGTGCAATACGGGTTAGATGGCGCACGCGGCAGATGGTGGCCCCAAATCACACTCGCAGATTATCGCAACGTCGACTCGCCCTACAATACCTACCTCTACAATGGCTTACCCCCGGGACCTATCGCCAATCCCGGCATCTCAGCCATTCGCGGCGCAACATATCCTGCTGAGTCGAATTACATTTACTTCCGTGCGCGTTGTGATGGCAGCGGCTACCATGATTTCGCCATCACCTATGATGAACAGCTTGCCAATGGGTGCTAAATCACTTGTGCCGTTGTTTATCGCATGGGTATTTTTCGTAAATGGATGTGCGCTGATACCCACTGAACTTCCAGCGCGTATCGTGCTTCTCGCGCCTTTTGAGGGACGCTACCGCGAAGTGGGCTACAACGCCTACTATGCTATTCGTTTAGCCTTTGCCGACGTAAATCCCAACATTGAATTTCTGCCGATAGACGATGGCGGTTCCGTCTCTACCGCTGTCGAACGTGCCTACGCCCTCACATTAGACCCACAGGTACGCCTCGCCCTAATATTGGGCTACTCAGCAACGGATGCCGCCACCCAACACGCATTTGGCGATATACCGCTTATCATCATTGGGCACTGGTCGGCACAACCACAACGTGATGGCGTTTTCATGCTTGCAGCCCCCACACTGGACAGCCTTATCACTGCGCCATCGGGTGTCGAAGTTACAGAAGCGGCTCGACTTGATGCGCCAGTCGTCGGTGGGGAAGTGTTCGCCCTTTTGCAGTTTCCCATGCTACGCGACTCATTGGAGAATATCATCGTTGTATCCAGCGCCAGTCTGCCCGACGCCGACTTTCGTGAGCGCTATCTCGCCAGTGCCGAGTTTGCTCCTGAACCAGGATTGTTAGCGACCCTTTCCTACGATGCAGCACGCATAGCCTTAGAAGGGGTTATGACATCTACCACCCGCGCTGAGGTAACGCAGGCGCTGTCCACTATCCAATACGACGGTCTCAACGGCACCATTCGCTTTGAAAACGGCTATTGGGCAGATGCCCCTATCTTTACCTACGCTTCCGATGAGAACAGCC
>CALMZT010000008.1 GCA_937870805.1 uncultured Chloroflexota bacterium | reverse complement strand
GGAGATGTGTCGCGGGCTGTGCCGCCAGAGGCTAAAGCCATCCGGCTGCCGAAGTGCCACGTCCAATAAATTGGACAAATGAGGTGGCTGTACGATAATAGTTTGTAGAAAAGAGGGTCTTGTCGGGAATGAGGAAATTCAATAAGTCAGCAGAAGGCGATCTGTCACCACTTCTGTTTCCAGTGTTTCGCCCTCCATCTGGAAACGTTTGAGCATCGAGCGCCCACAGTTGACTATCGCCTCATGCTCGAAGAGTCCTTCAGGGAACTGGAACGCCGTTTTTGTTTTACCTGTTTTTTTTGTGCCATCAATGCTGAGCACGACGTAAACACCACGCTTTTTACAGCGCTCAATCGTCTGAAACAAGCGCTCAAGGCTGAACGATTGCGCGCCGTACAAAATCGTCTGCGTGTAGGTGTAAGGCGGGTCACAATAGACGAGATCGCCTGCCTGTGCGGTATTCATGACAGCTTCAAAGTCGTTGTGAACAAAGTCTGTGTTTTTTGTACGTTCATGCCAGAGATCGACCCGCTCGGCAAAGGAGTCAGGGCTGATGGGCTGATGAATGCCGCAGGGGGTGCTCATATAACCATCGTTCCTGAAACGCACGACACCGCCATAACACGAGCGCGACAGGAATAGCAAATCAGCAGGATTGGGATAATAATTGTATGCGGCTTTGATTTCTTCGTATTTTTCAACTCTATCGCCTGACATAAATAGATGCCAACGCTCGGTATACCACTCCTTAAGCTGTAGAGGGTTGGCTCTTAGCGTTTGCCAGATTTCGATGAGAGGCTTCAACGCATCTGATGCCGTTGCCCTTGAAGGCGCGAGTGTCCCTAACACCGCACCACTCCCTAAAAAAGGTTCATAATAGCGACGGTAATCCTTGGGAAAGTAGGCGATGATCTCATGAGCGAAACGCTGTTTACTGCCAATCCATTTCAGCAATTGCGTTTTGAACGGTGTAATCGTTGATTTGGGGGCAGTATCGAAGCCGAAAAGCGGTAACTGCATGACAAATTATCCTATTTTGTGATATTCATAACCCTATTGTAT
>CALMZT010000007.1 GCA_937870805.1 uncultured Chloroflexota bacterium | reverse complement strand
TGTCAGCGCCGGGCGGGTGAAAAAACCGCGCATCAGTTCATAATCAACAGGTCGACATAAGCCTAAATCATCGCCATTATCATACACTGTGGATACTTTCCGCCGAACAATTTGATTGTGTTCAATCAAATCTGAGATCGTATTTGTATCCAGCAGATAAATCACCCAACGCTGTCCTTACTATTCAGCGTTCATAGCTGTGATGATTTCAGCAAGTTCTTCGTCCGTGAGTCCTTCGCGCAATTCCGCAATAGCAGCGTCGAGCTTTGCCATCCAGGCTTCGACTTCTTCTTTGCTACGCGGTTTTTGGGGGTGTTGTTGTGATTCGAGGTAGCGCCGCACCCGTTCCTGCTCATGTGCTGAGAGATGGTTAATTGCGCGGAGAATTTCATCTACATCTGGCGAGATGTCGGTCATTTCCTGTCTCTCTTAGCGCAGGCGCAGCCGCTGCGATTGCACCTCAGTCATGGCTTCGATGGTGTCTTGCAACCCTGACACTTCGTCCTGAATCTCCAGACGCAAGCGCTGTGCCCGTGCGCTGTCCACTTCTTTCGTACCGAGCAGTGACATCTGCGCGTAGACCGTGCCTAACGACGCCAGCGTGCTTTCCAGTTGGATTTCGGCGCGCTTGATGCTGTTCACCGTCGCTTCGAGGTTCATCTGCTGCTGCTGTAGGCGCTGAAGTTTGTTTTGAAGGTCGGACTTCACCGTCTCATCGCGCTCCATTTCGAGACGTTTGGTTGTGTTGCGAATGTCCTGCGGCACACTGCGGAGATCGCGCTCTACCAGATCGTTGCTGTCGAACGAGTCGATTTGCAGCGCCAACTCATACATCTGCCCGATCCAGTCACCGATGTCGTCAACGGTCTGCTGCAACGAAATCCGCATCGCGCCTTTGCTGCGCTTGACCAGTTCGAGCATGTTGCGGCGATATTCCAGCGCATCACGCAACCGCTGGCGTGAGACATCGCTGCGTATCTGTTTGATGTCGAACTTGCTCTCGAATTCGCGCGCGACAGCTTGCTGTGCTGCTTCCTGATCGGTCAACCCGGCGACGACTAACACGCCTTCAGCAATTGCGCCCAGCACCAGCCAGTACCACGACTGCCACAAGGGAATGGAGAGGTTGTTTCCCACGCCAAAGTACAGCACCAGGGTAATCAACAGCGTGACCGCCGTCTCCCAGCGAAACACCGCGTTGGATAAAATCGCACCGAACGCGCGCTGACGAACTTTATTGCCTTCGGACATAACTCAAGCTCCGAACCACATTCAAATTGAGCCGCCAAGATACAGAGGTTTTTCGTGATTAGTTATTCGTTTTTGGTTCGTATTTCCAGTGAGATGATTTCAGTTGTAGAGGCAAAGCACGCTTTACCCCTACCCCAAATACGTTGAACTCACTTTTGCTGGTCTTTTACCAACAACGAAAAACGAATAACTAATCAGCTTTAACGGGCGGCGCGTTATCGCTATTACGAACCGGAAGTGCCCCCTGCATTCAAGCGGCGGCGGCGTTCCTCAAGCTGGCGTTCCACTTCGCCAGAGCGCACCGCGTCGTCGATTTCCGCCGATACGTTGCGCGTGGCAACTTCCAAACGCGCATCTTCCTGATCGAGGCGCTGGCGGATGCCGTCAGCAAGCCCGCTGATCTGCTCGTCGCCGACGTTGGAAAGTTGGTCGAGGCTCTTGATGGTATTGAGCGTGACCTTCTTCGCTTCTGCCAGTTCCATCAGCGAACGCAACTGTTCGCGCTCCTGCCGGATGCTGGTCAAGCGTCCTTCCAGCTTCAGCCGCATATCCAGCATCTTCTGATACTGTACGTCTTGCGACTGCCACTGCTCATAATACTCCTGCGCCAACTGCTGTTTCGTGTTCAACTCCGTTTGCGCGGCGGCGGCAAGGTCATCTTTGCCTTTTACCAGCAGGGTGTCGATGTCACGGTCAAGTTTTTCGGCGGCGGCGGCAAATTCCTCATATTTGCGCTTGAGCGTCTTCACCGTCCCACCGACGGTTGCCGCTGAGTCTTCCAGCGCTTCCAGGTTCTTTTCCACCTGACGGATGTATTCATCCATCACCTGCACCGAATTCGTCTCTAGCGCGCGATTGACCATACCATGGAGGTTGGCGCTAATCAGAGTTTGGATTTTTTCCAGTAAGGAAGGTGCCATACATTCTTTTCCTGACTCAAAGGGTTAGCGAAAAATGTCTGCGAACAAGTATAACAAGAACAGGGGTAATCAACACCCCCCGTTGAGCGAGTTATTTCCATTATATACGCGAAATGCGTCAATAAGTTTTGAAAACTGAAAAAATGGCTACTGATGCAGGTTTAAGCCTTTGCCGCCGTCTCTGGAGAGCTAACGGGCAAAATCATGCTGAAGGTGCTGCCGACGCCGCGTTCGCTTTTGACATCAACCTGTCCACCGTGCAGCGCGACGACGCCGCGCACAATCGCCAGCCCGGAGCCTGTGCCCTGATCTTCAAACATTTCGCGCTCAGCCTGATGAAAGGCTTCCCAGATCTCGTCAATGTTTTTGGCTGGCACGCCGCGCCCTTCATCTTTCACCCAGATGTGTACCCAATCGCCTTCGCAGTGCGCGCCGATGATGATCGGCTTTTCAGGCTTGGAAAATTTCACGGCGTTGTCCAGAAGCTGCGCCAGCGCCATCGTCAGATATTCACGATCTGCGATAAAGGGTGGGATCGGCGGCTTGACTTGGATGGTGAGGTTGTGCTTCATTTTGGGGTTGCGCTGTGCTTGCTCACAGGCGGCTTTCAGCACGCCTTCAATTTCCATGATGGGGGCTTTGCGCCACTCGAAAATCTTGCGCGACTCGCCCATTTCGATCTCGACGAGCATGATAAAATTTTCGACCATGCGTCGTAAACGTTCCGCACCAGAGCTGATGCCTTGCAGAAATGAACGCAAATCCTCGCGTTTCATATCGACGGCGACAGGATCGTTGAGCATGTCGGAATAGGCAACGACCAGCGTTAACGGCGTGCGGAACTCGTGATTGAGAATCATCAGGATATTTTTCTTGAGGCTGGTCATTGTGCCGCTGTAGTAGTCGTGCAAAGCGCGCTGGCGCTTCAAACGCGACTCAACCGCAATCAGTAAATCGTCGGCGTCAAAGGGCTTGGATAGATAATCGTCTACGCCGAGGCGCTTGCCCGCCTGCACATCGGTTTTCTCAGTTTTGGCTGTGAGGAAGATAAAGGGGATATTGACCCAATGCGTATTCAGTCGAATCTTTTTGAGAAGTTCCAGTCCGTCCATTTCCGGCATCATAATGTCAGAAACGATCAAATCCGGCGGGCGCGCTTCACTTGTCAGCACTTGCAGCGCCGCCTTGCCATGCTCGGCAGTCAACACATGGTAATCTTCTAACGTGAGGATATCGCGGATACCGTGCAGCAGATAGCTGTCATCTTCCACGATCAAAATGTTCGCCTTAGGCATTGCATCATTCCCAAATAAAGACACATGATTACACCGTCATCTTATCGCAGAATGACGTTCACAGCTATTGAGATTTTGGCTCATGGGTAAATCGAGTGCGAACAAGGGGATTAATCCCCTTGTTTCAAGGCGAAAAAGCACTACTTGTACCCAAGAGCCGAGATTTTAATTACTACTCAGCCGTTGAATATCTAATAAATCCGAAAGTAAGGCGAAACCCGTCTGCAAACCGCCTGCGCCGGGACCAATCAACGTCACGTCACCCAACACATCGGTCACGTAGGTCACGGCGTTGGTGGCGCCCTTCACACTTGCCAACGGGTCACTGTTGGCGAGGCGCAGCGGCGCGACACTGCCGCCTTCTGGTGTGATGCGCGCGATCAGCTTCCATGTCTCATTGCGTTCGTGCGCGCTGAAAATATTGTCGCGCGTAATCCCGCGAATGCCCTGTACTTGCAAATCATCGAGCGCGAACTGCTTGCCAAATACCGCCGCCGCCAGAATCAACGCTTTGCCTGCCGCATCCCAACCATCCACATCCGCAGTTGGATCAGCTTCGGCGTAGCCCAGTTTTTGCGCCTGTTCCAGAGCGTCAGCATACGAAGTGCCGA
Organism: uncultured Chloroflexota bacterium; assembly: GCA_937870805.1. Lineage (GTDB taxonomy): Bacteria > Chloroflexota > Anaerolineae > Aggregatilineales > Phototrophicaceae > JACAER01. Next base: position 1,088 of record CALMZT010000007.1, on the reverse strand, counting down.
GTTCCATCTGCGCAAGGATGTAGTTGGTCGTGCCGTTGAGGATGCCGCGCGCTTCGACAATGGTGCAGCCTGCAAGCGCTTGCAGTGCCAGCCGAATCGAAGGCGTGCCGCCCATCACTGTTGCTTCAAAACGCAGCAGCTTGCCGACGCGCTGCGCTGTTTCCTGGAGTTCATGATAAGCAAGCGCCATTGGACCTTTGTTCGCCAGCACCAGATGCTTGCCGCTGACAAACGCCGCGCGGCAAATATCCAATGCGGGCTGTGCGGTTTGCAAGTCGGTGGGGCTGGCTTCGATCAACACGTCAGCTTGCGCTTCACGGGCAATGGTCAACGCCTCCCAATCACGGGCTAAACCGTTCGAGTCGGGGTAATGTCGCAAGCTGCCCGCCGCCAGCGCCCCAAGCAGGACGTCTAACTTCAGTCCGTCGAGGTGATACAACGCGCCGCGAGTGCGGGTAGATGCGGCGACGACCTGTGCTTGAAAATCATATTTGTCTTGCAGTTCCGCCTGTTTATTGTGCAGCAGTTGCAGTAAACCCTGCCCCACATTGCCACAGCCAATGAGCGCAATTTTCATGTATTTAGCCTTGATTGACCGTTCGGTATGGTTACATAACTGACGTTACGCACCCTGAACCTGTGAACAAGGGGTTTAAACCCCTTGTTCGACTGAACCTGCGTAACATCAGTTACATAAGGTAACACAAGTTGAATAAGGATTCTAGCACGACGATTTTTGACGTGGATATAAAACTTTGGTACAACTATTAATATCAAGCTAAAGAATTTGCTGAAAGGGTATTTTTACGGGATGGGTGATTACCTTTATTATTCGACGCAGACAGCCCTTGCCCACCAGATCGCAGAGCAGTATTACCAGAAATTTGTAACTACTCAGGGGAATTGTATCGTATGAGAAGATAAAGCGTTACAATCGGGATATGGACGAATGGCAATACCCTAATTTGAAAGAGTGTTCAGGTTTCTCTCAAGTTGTTGTTCAAATGCCACCGGACTGAGGTAGCCGAGAGCCGAATGTCGCCGCTGCTGATTGTAAAATCCCATGATGTATCCAAACAGTTCCGTGC
>CALMZT010000006.1 GCA_937870805.1 uncultured Chloroflexota bacterium | reverse complement strand
GCAACTCGTCCGCCACCGGACCCGTCTCGATCACGAGACAAACGAAACGCTGTACGCGTACGCGCACTTCATCGGCGAACCGACCGAGTACGTCCTCAACCAGGTGATCGACACGGTCCTGGCGAAGGACAAGGACTTCTGGCTCCTCTCGGACGAGCTCTACGAGAAGCTCATCTACGATGGGACGCACGCGAGCCCCGCGGCGCAACCGGGCATGTTCGAGCGCACGGTGACGATCAGCAGTGGTGGCAAATCCTTTAGCAGCACAGGTTGGAAGGTCGGTTGGGCGTATGGGCACCCTGATCTTGTCGGCGGTGTGCTGCGCGCACATCAGTTCATCACCTTTTCGGTGCATCATTCGTCGCAGGAAGCGATTGCCTATGCGTTAAATCTGCCGGGCACCTACTACGAAGAGTTTCAGTCGATGTACGAGGGCAAGCGCCAGTTGATGATGGCGGCACTGCATCGAAGCGGCATGACGTTCTTTGAGCCGGAGGGTACGTATTTCATCATGGCGGACTTCTCACAGGTGTTCGACGGCACGCCAACGGAGTTTGCCAAGCATCTCATCACCGAATACGGCGTTGGAGGTATCCCGCCGGAGTCGTTTTACTGCGAAGCGCATCAGCACATCGGGAAACATTATATTCGCTTCGCGTTCTGCAAGAGTGATGATTTGCTGCGCGAGGCGGGCGAACGATTGGCGCGGCTGAATACCAAGCGATGAGCAATGAGCAACGAGCAATGAGTGAAATGCAAAATCAAGATTAACCGCAAAGGCGCAAAGGGCGCAAAGTAAAGAAAAGTAGAGATTGAACCGCCAAGTTGCCGTTCACAAGGATAGGTATTTAATGCAAAGATATTGAGCGCACACCTAGACCTCACCCTAAATCCCTCTCCCATGCGGGGATGTAACTGTAAGTGAGCGTGTGCGGCGGGAGAGGGACTTCAAAACTCGCGTTGTTGAGCATTTGAGCATCAAAATGGGTTTAAAAGTTGAGTCATTCAGGCATTAGTTTGAAGAAAGAATTAAAAACCTATCCTTGTAAACCGAGTCACCGAGAGCACCGAGAGAAGATCGAGAGAGAGGCGGTGCAACCTATAGACTCTAGCCGTGAATTTCCCGTACACTGAAACTAGACTGTGACCTGATTGAAGTAGAAGGCGTGTCTTATGGTTGCGAATCCCAAGTCTATTTCCCCTGTAAAGGAAGCTGTACCCGAAATTCACGACAATGTGTTGGGCACGATGGGCGATACCCCACTGGTGCGTCTAAGTCGGGTTTCGCGCGGCGCGCGGGCGCAGATTATTGGCAAAGTGGAGTATTTTAACCCCGGCGGCAGCGTCAAAGATCGCATTGGTATTACGATTATCGAAGACGCCGAGCGCAAGGGATTACTGAAGCCTGGCGGCACGATTGTCGAGTCGACTTCGGGCAATACAGGTGTTGGCTTGGCGATTGCGGCAGCGGTGCGCGGCTATAAATGCGTGTTCGTGATGCCCGATAAAATGTCGGATGAGAAGATTCGCGTGCTGCGGGCTTATGGCGCGCGCGTGGTGATTACGCCGACGAATGTTGAACCCGAAGACCCACGAAGCTACTACAGCGTTGCCAAACAGATTGTCGCCGATACGCCGAACAGCATCCTCGCTAACCAGTACCACAACCCCGTGAATCCACAAACACATTATGAAACGACAGGACCGGAAATCTGGCGGCAGACGGCGGGACAGATTGACGTGTTCGTGGCGGGCATGGGGACTGGTGGCACGATCACAGGCGTTGGGCGCTACCTGAAAGAGCAGAACCCAAAAGTGCAAATCGTCGGCGTTGACCCCATCGGCTCGATTCTGTATGA
>CALMZT010000005.1 GCA_937870805.1 uncultured Chloroflexota bacterium | reverse complement strand
GAAGTTGATGTGTATCTGGCTGATGGTTTGCGGCTCAAACAGGTGATGCAGCGCAGTTTCAGCGGTGGAGTAGACGAGGCGCACATTGCTGAGTTTTTCGCGCATGACAGCGTTTTCGGTGGCGTTGAGGCAGCGGTTGGCGATTTCGATGCCGATCACGTTGGCGTCGGGGTTGGTGCGCGCCAGATGTACCAGAAATGCGCCATAACCGAAGCCGATTTCCAGAATGAGCGGTGCGCTGCGACCAAAGAGCGCTGTCCAATCGCTTGACCAGGGAAGTGTTTGGCTGCTAAGTTTGGGTAAAGTTGTCATGAGGTGTATTGTAATCAAGCCGCCTGGCATAAAAAACGCTCAGTTTTGAGTTGAAAGCAACGAGCAATGAGCCATGAGTTGAAAATTCAAGAAGCCTGCTGATTTAACTGAAAACTGTGGACTGAAAACTGTTCTTGGCGAGTCCCTTATTCAAAGTTATTATTTCGTCCTAAACAGTGAGGCACAAAACGATGAGTGAACTTCCGCCTGACGCATCTCCGCGTGCGACGATTGTCGCCTTCTTGCTGGTTGCCGCTGCCATCATTGGCGGCATTGTGCTGCTGCTGAGTACACGTCCGACGCCTGTGCAAATCACCGTGAACCCGCCGCTGCCGACCCGCACGCTAGAGCCAACGCCAACACGTTTGCCGATTTTGGTGTATGTCACAGGCGAAGTGGCGCAGCCAGAGACGACGGTGACGCTTCCCTATGGCAGCCGCGTGCAGGATGCGATTGACGCGGCAGGTGGCGCAACAGAGAACGCTGATTTAACGCGCGTAAATGTGGCAGCGATTTTGTACGATGGCGATCAGGTGCATGTTCCGCCGATGAGCACGGACGAGACGGTGCTGGCAACACCCCTGGGCGGCGGCATTGTGTTCATTAACCGTGCAACGGCAGAAGAAATTGACACGCTGCCCGGCATCGGCGAAACCACTGCGCAAGCGATTGTTGCTTACCGCGAAGCGAATGGTCCATTCACCAGCATGGAAAATTTGGACCAGGTAGAAGGCATTGGACCTTCTACACTGGCGGAATTGGAAGGGCTGATCTCGTTTGAGCCGTAATCACATACTGGCGAGGTAGCGCAGCGCCGTCATGCCCGGCATGAAGAGATATGCGCCTCCTTTGACCGTGACGAAATTCTGCTTCAGGAGAACGCGCTTGCGCACGGGTTCAACGGGAATGCTGGCGTAAGTCTTGCCCTCATGATTGTGCGCGAAGACATCCTGATCTTTGTACAGTCCGTTGAAGCTGGGGTCGTTCATCCACTTTTGTACGAACTCAAACTGCACCGCAATATCGGCGTTAATGCACAGGAACATCAAACCGCGATCTTCCCTATCGTCTTTATCGCCTTGTAACGCCGGACCGTAAGGCATACCGCGCCGCAGGATACGGTGACGGTTGACGGCTTTGTAAGACTCCGTGCCGTGCGCACCTTCCAGTCCCAATGTGTCACGCGGATTGGAACGACGGATATGCGAACCGATAGGGCAGCGCAGCCCGTCAGGATCATCCTTAAAGCTGAAGTCGTTGTGCTCGCGCTTGCCTGCGATAGGGTCATCCCGATCTGGCAGCAGCATCAGCGGCGTACCACTTCGCCAGCGCCCTACCAATTTCGCCGCCAGCCATTCGATCTCGCTGACCGTTTCGAGTTTGCTGGTCTGGGCTTCAAATTGCGTCACATTTTCCTGGAGGAATTCACGGAACGCGGCAACATTTTGATATAGCTTGCGGCAGACGATGTAGGTGCCATTTTTGCCAAAGTCACGCATGTTGGGTTGTTCGGGAACTTCAGGAAGTTTCTGCGAATGCTCATCGGCAGGCACGACAGGCGACGGCGGGATGATACCGTACTCGTTGACGTAACCGAGCACGAATTCGCCTGCTTTGATGCGGCGAACGGGCGAGTTTGGGTCATCAGCGCCGTTGCTGGCAGCGTCAATGCCTTCAATCTGCGGCTGTGATGCGCCATCGAGAAAGCCAAAATGTTCCTTTTTATCGAGCCGCCGCACACCATCGACACTGTGCAGCACTTCGATACCACCGACTTGGTTACGCACTTCTTCATGACGTGCGCTGAATTCGTTGAGGTCTTTCGGGGTCATCCCGAAAAGAATCAGCAGCGCGTGTATTTGTTTATCTGGCTCGTTGGGATTGCCGATTTCCCAATCGTCGGGACGGCTGGGATATTCGGTGTCGCCGAGAATGCGGCAGCGTTTATCCATACCCTCGATAAACTCTTTGGAGAAAGAGTCGAGACTTGTTTTCGTCAGCCCCAATGTCTCGAAGCCTGGATGAGTGAACGCGATATTCTGAACGACTCTGGGCTTTTCTTTCCAGGGCGTAGCGGGCGTCGTCCACTCGACAACTTGCTTTAACCACTGCCGACCCTGCGCCGCCGATTTGAACTGTAAAAAGAGGTAGCGGGCGTAGAAAAAGGTATAGCCGCGCACAGTGAAGCCCTGAATATCGTCGATTTGGAGTTGTTGTGCCATAAAATGATCCTCTTTGTAACTAGAAGCGGCTCAGCCACTTCACTACATCCTGCTGATAGAGGCTCTTGCCAATATGAATGGCTGCCAGCAGGTTACGGACGGTGTGCTGGGGATAAGCGCTGTAGAAAACTTGCGCTTGAATCTGGTTTTGGCGAATGTAGGTTTTGAAGTCTTCGACATCTTTGCAGCCGTGTTGTGTGTCGATGAAGCCAACTGTTTCCGGGAAATCCACCGAATGCCGCCAGATGGCGTTCATGCCGTTGCTGACCTTATCGACAAAATCGCCGATGTAGCTCTCCCACGTGCTGTCGTAATTGCTTTCAAACAGCAGGTGCGTGCCATCGTCGATAATGATCCAGCGCGCGAAATGGATAGTGGCGATGTTCGACAATGAGCCTTCGTTGAAAAGGTACTTGGCGGCGGCGTTAATAAAGGACAGCACGAGTTTCAGCGGGATAGCTCTGCCTTGCTTGCTTTTCGTAATGACGGTCATCTGGTTCTGGCTAACAAGGTCTTCCATATCGGCATTGTACTCGTCGGCAGCTTTGGGTGGCGGCGTGATGTAGTTGATTTTCGGAACGCCGCGCGCACGAAGCTGCCCCGGTTTGATGAACACGAGATACAGGAAGTGCGTCAGCGTGCCCCACAACAATTGCAGCACGAGAAAAATATTTTTGAACAATGCGCCTGCTGAGTCAAACGTTTGCTGTACCTGCTGCTTGAATGGCACATAGGGCAGCATTTCGGCAATGGTTTCTCGCAGTGTTTCATTGTCGAGCATCTGTTGAACGCGCTCTTGCACCTTAAGATAGCCTTTTAGCTCGGTGACTTTGATGCCTCGATAGCCTACATAGAACGTATCCGGTTCAATGCAGTGCTGCCAGATATATTGTTTGAAATCCTGCCGGAATCTTTCGGGGTTTTGCTCACGCCC
>CALMZT010000004.1 GCA_937870805.1 uncultured Chloroflexota bacterium | reverse complement strand
CCCCAACGGTGAATCGCGGCGGCAGATGCAGGAACGTGCTTATCAAGCGTGGCAGCAGATCATTATAGAGGGCATTGGACCCGAAGTGGCAATTTTTTCGCACGGCGGTACGCTAAAACTTCTGCTGCTCAAGCTGTTCGAGAGTGACGCGCCCGCGCTGCGTCAACTGCACATCGAAAATACCTCAATCACTACCATTGAACGACACAGAGATTATTGGCGTATTATCGGATTAGCCGCCACTCCGCACTTGATCGAATAACCCCTTCAGCAATGAGTACAAGTGGCTGTACTTTGCAGCCTACTTGTTACTCACTGTCCATTCAACACTTTGCATAATCTTGATTTGATGACATGGTAATACCCTATCTCTGTACTTGTGCATGTTGCCTAATTATGTATATTTGTGACGAAAATCACATGTAGTGAGTGCTATTGTACTCTGACTTGTAATGATGTTTCGTCTACAATGAGATTGTAGGCAATTTCACAATCAGGAGGTAGGCGGCAATGGTGAAGCAAGCGCTTGGGACTCAACTCAGCAGTCACTATGGGTTAGAGAATCATGGCTTTACAAGTCTGGGCGTCGAGTATTGGAACCTCAGCACTCCTGCGCTTTATGAACACGCAGTTCATAACCGCGAGGGGATGGTCGCTCATTTAGGTCCCCTTGTGGCGCGCACAGGCACGCATACCGGACGTTCGCCCAACGATAAATTCGTCGTGCGCGAACCCTACAGCGAACAGGATATCTGGTGGGGCAAGGTGAATCGTCCCTTTGACAGCGCTGCTTTCGAGCAGCTACGTTTACGGATGCTGGCGTACTTTCAGAACAAAGATGTATACGTACAGGACTGTTTCGCTGGCGCAGACCCCAAGTATCGCCTACCTATTCGGGTGATTACACAGCAAGCGTGGCACAGTTTATTTGCGCGCACGATGTTCATTCATGCAACTGCGGAAGAATACGCCAATCATGTGCCTGAGTTCACAATTATTCAAGCACCTTTCTTCCACGCCTCACCGGAGGTCGATAATACACTGTCACCGACGTTCATCCTGCTGGATTTCAAACGCAAGATGGTGCTGATTGGCGGCACGGAGTACGCGGGCGAGATCAAAAAATCGATCTTCACGGTATTGAATTATATTCTGCCGAAGCAGGGTGTGCTGTCGATGCACTGCTCGGCAAATTACGGCAAGAACAAAAATGACGCCGCGCTGTTCTTCGGGTTATCAGGCACAGGCAAGACAACGTTGAGTTCAGACCCGCATCGCACGCTCATTGGCGACGATGAACACGGCTGGAGCGAGGACGGTATCTTCAACTTTGAAGGCGGCTGCTATGCCAAAGTCATTCGGCTGAGCAAAGAAGGCGAGCCAGAAATCTATGAGAAGACGCGCCGCTTTGGCACGATTTTGGAGAACGTCGTTATCGACAATAACACGCGCCGTCTCGATTTAGACAGCGATTTATTCACCGAGAACACGCGCGCAGCCTACTCGAACAAGCGTATCTCAAACGCCGATATATCAGGCATGTGCGGACATCCCACGCATGTGATCTTCCTAACAGCTGATGCCTTCGGCGTGATGCCGCCCGTTGCCAAGCTGACAACTGAACAGGCAATGTATCATTTCATCAGCGGCTATACGGCAAAGGTCGCAGGCACAGAGCGTGGCGTCAAAGGCGCGTCATCGACATTCAGCGCGTGCTTCGGTGCGCCGTTCCTGCCGCTGCATCCCGCCGTTTACGCTGAACTGCTGCGCGAAAAGCTGCAAAAACATGGCTCGCAGGTGTGGCTCATCAACACAGGTTGGACGGGCGGTCCCTATGGCGTTGGCGAACGCATGTCGCTGCCTTACACCCGCGCGATTGTCACCGCGGTGTTGAATGGTGAACTCAACGATGTGGAAATGCGTGAAGACCCGACATTTGGCTTCCGCGTGCCGACACACGTACCAGGTGTGCCTTCGGAAGTGCTCAATCCACGCAACACATGGGTAGACAGAGACGCTTATGATGCGAAAGCCGCAGACCTTACGCGCCAGTTCGCCGCGAACTTCGAGAACTACATCGACCAGACCAGTGAAGATGTCGCCGCTGCGGGTCCCAGAATATAGCCCTATAAAGACAGAGAATACAGAGAAAAGTCTCTGTGTTCTCTGCGACTTAACCGTGTTATGCTATACGCCATCTTTTTAAATATTTCAATGATTATGGAGAGTTAGGAAGATGGCTAGAAGCAAGATAACGGTGGTCGGCGCGGGGAATGTCGGTGCGACGTGCGCGCATTGGATTGCCAGCCGTGAACTCGGCGATGTCGTGTTGGTGGACATCATGAACGATGGCGATTTCGCTAAGGGCAAAGCCATTGATCTGATGTCGTCTGCGCCTGTGATGGGGTTTGACCTGAATATTATCGGCGGGATGGATTACCAACTGACGGCGAATTCCGATGTCGTCGTGATTACCGCAGGAGTGCCGCGCAAGAAAGACCCCGTGACAGGACAGTTCCCCAGCCGTGATGATCTCGTGCGTACCAATCAAAAGATTGTCGGCGACGTGACGCGCGAGGTTGCCAGGTATTCGCCGAACAGCGTTATCATCGTCGTGTCGAATCCGTTGGATGCGATGTGCCATGTGGCGCTGCATGAAAGCGGCTTCCCGGCAGAGCGTGTTATCGGACAGGCGGGCGCATTGGACACAGCACGTTATAAGGCATTCATCGCGGAAGCGTTAAATGTGAGCGTGCGTGATGTACATGGTATCGTGCTCGGCGGTCACGGAGATGACATGGTGCCGCTGCCGCGCCACACATCTGTTGCAGGTATTCCCGTGCGTGAACTGCTGGCGGAAGATAAACTGCAAGCCATCATCGAACGTGCGCGCAAAGGCGGCGGTGAAATCGTCGGCTTGGTCGGCGTGAGCGCATGGTATGCTCCGGCGGCAGGCACAGTAGAAATGGTCGAGGCGATTGTGCGCGACCAGAAGCGCGTCATTCCTAGCGCTGTGCTGCTGCGTGGTCAGTATGGTTTCAATGATCTGTATGTCGGCGTGCCAGCAGTGTTGGGCGCGAAGGGTGTCGAGAAGATCATCGAAATGCAGTTGAACGACGAAGAGAAGGCGATGCTTGCCAAGAGCGCCGAGTCGGTGAAATCTGTCGTCGGCGTGCT
>CALMZT010000003.1 GCA_937870805.1 uncultured Chloroflexota bacterium | reverse complement strand
GCCGCTGGTGGAATATGAACCCGGACATCGCGCTGCCTGCTGGCATACTGATAAAGTCATCGAAGCGCGCGCCGACTTCGCTGCTCAGGAATAAAGAACACATGGAGCCTATTCTACAACTCGAAAACGTCAGCCGTTCCTTCAAAAAGGGGCGCGTGACCATCCCGGTACTGCAAAACGTCAACATCGATGTGAACAATCTGGAATTCCTGTGTCTGGTGGGGGAAAGCGGCTGCGGCAAAACGACGACAGGGAAGATTCTTTCCGGCTTGCTGAAACCCTCTAGCGGGCGCGTGCTGTTCAAAGGACAGGACGTGAGCAAGCTGCGCGGCGCAACATACCGCGATTATCGGCGCTCCGTGCAGATCATCCACCAGGACCCTTACGCTTCGCTCAACCCAACGCAGACGATCTACAATATTCTGAGTTATCCCCTGTTTCGGCATCAATTGGCACACAGCCGTTCGCAAGCGCGTGACCGCGTGGCGGAACTGCTGACGATGGTTGACATGACGCCAGCCGGAGACATCATCGACAAGTATCCGCATCAACTCAGCGGCGGGCAGCGCCAGCGTGTCAGTATCGCGCGCGCGCTGACAACTGACCCCAGCATTATCGTCGCCGATGAAGCCGTGAGTATGGTGGACGTGTCGATACGCATCGGCTTGCTCAACATGCTCATGGACATGCGTACCAATCTTCAGGTGACGATGGTGTTTATCACGCACGATCTGGCGCTGGCGAAATACTTTGCCTGGGACGGGCGCATCGCCGTGATGTATCTGGGGCGCATCGTGGAAATCGGAAGCACGCCGGATGTGATTGGCGATCCTCAGCATCCATATACGCGCGTGCTGCTATCAGCAATCCCTGAAGCCGACCCCGACAAGACACGTAGCAAACAGCATATCATGTTGCGCAGCGAAGACATTCCGCAGTTGACACACCTGCCGCCGGGCTGTGCCTTTCATCCACGCTGTCCCTGGTTTATCGACGGCGTATGCGACGTTCAAATACCACACTTGGCGCAAGTGCCAGGTGCGCCAAGTGATGCGGAAGTTGCGTGCATCCCGCTGACGCAGGGCGCGCCGCTGACGCTCCATGTGCCATGAGTTCAGAATTTCTACAGGGCTTTTTACGGGCAGGTATGTTCGTCGCGCTGGTTTCGCTGGTGCTGGTGCTTACCACACAGCGAAACAGCGCTGAGTTCGTCGTGTCGGTGTGCTCGTTGATGATCGGGCTGATCCTCGTCGGCGCAATTGTACTGATGACGCGCTTGGGGCAGCGGTAATCAAACCCATCTATTCACCAGAATGTCAGTACATAAAGGTTAGCTTTTGACACTGCGTCCGCGCGCTGGACAGGACATTGACTCACTAGCCTCAGGTGTGTCAGTAAACATTTATTGACCACTCTACACGCTCGTTAGAGTCAGTATTGAACTCAGAGAAAGCGGCGATCACTGACTCTACAGGCACGCGCCAAGGTAAAATCGAGTGACGAGTAATGAGTGATGAGTCGATGCAGAAGTACATGAGTTTGTCCTCTAACGACGATCATACTTGAGGATAGCACAAAAGGATGGGCATTTGCGTTCCTTTTGAACCTTTAATGCGATGTGTAATGTAATAGCATATGAGCCTTAACCTGAGCGCAGGTTCACGACTCTCATCACACTGGAGAAAAGATGATGCGAATTGCAATCGGTGGGATTGCGACGGAAAGCTGTACATTTTCACCGCTGCCGACGCGGCTGGATGATTTTACGCTGCATCGCGGCGAGGCTTTCCTCAACCGCTATCCGTTTCTGGATGAATTGGATGCTGAGTTTGTGCCGCTGCTGTGGGCGCGGGCGCTGCCGGGTGGCTCGGTGGAAGCCAGCGCGTATCAGCAGATTAAAGATGAATTTCTGGCGCTGCTGCAAGAAAACGCGCCGTTTGATGGCGTGTATCTCGACATGCACGGCGCGATGAACGTTCAGGGGATGGACGATGCCGAGGGCGATTGGATGGCGTCAATCCGCGCTGTGGTGGGGAATGACTGTCTCATTTCAGCAAGTTTTGATCTGCATGGCAACATCTCGCCGCGTGAGATGGAGAACCTCGACATGCTGAGTGCCTTTCGCACCGCGCCGCACGTCGACGTGATCGAAACACGGCGCAAAGCGTTATCTCTGCTCATTGATTGTTTGAAGCGTGGTGTTCGTCCGATGCGCGCGTGGGTACGCATTCCCCTGGTGCTGCCCGGTGAAAAAACCAGCACCGAATGGGAACCCGGCATGAGCGCCTATGCGACTCTTGCCGAAAGTGATCCTGTGTCGGGCGTGCTCGATGCTTCGCTGCTCGTGGGTTACGTGTGGGCAGACGAGCCGCGTGCCAGCGCAACGGCGATTGTCACGGGCACTGACCGCGAAGCCATCACCCGCGAAGCCACGCGCATCGCTCAGCGTTATTGGGATGTGCGGACAGAGTTTGATTTTGGCGTGCGTACAGGTTCTATCGACGAATGCATCGAATGGGCATTGGCTGCGCCGGAGTCGTGCGCGTTCATCAGCGATTCCGGCGATAACCCGACGGCGGGCGGCGCAGGTGACACACCCGTGTTTCTCGAAAGGCTCATTGCTCATCACGTCGAATCGGCAGTCGTCGCCAGCATCGCGGATTTAGAAGGAGTCGCCATCTGTGAGGCGGCGGGCGTCGGCGCAGAGGTTGAACTGACTTTAGGCGGCAAACTCGACCCACGCACGAGTCAACCGTTACCTGTGCGTGGGCGCGTGCTGAATATCGTGCCGAGCGCGAATACTGAGGTGGTGCTGCAAGTTGACGGCGTAAAAGTCATCGTTACGCAGCGGCGGCGTCCGTATCACTTCATTGCCGATATGCAGCGGCTTGGCGTTGAACCGTTAGAACACAAAATTGTCGTCGTCAAGATCGGCTATCTGGAGCCAGATTTGAAGCGTGCCGCGCCGTTAGCGCTGCTGGCGTTGAGTCCCGGCGCTGTCGATCAAGCAATTGAGCGCCTGCCCTTCCAGCGCATTCAACGCCCGATTTATCCGTTGGACAAAGAGATGATATGGCAGCCGCAGCCCATCGTGTTTCCGAGCGCTTGATGACATGCTTTTAGGGAGCATTAGCTCTCCAGCACGCAGATGTGGATGGTGTAATCCAGCAGCTTGCGGAAGCCCACTTTTTGTGCGACTTTGATGGACGGCACATTAGAAGCCCACGAATCCCAATGCGCTTTCCAGCCTAACGCAGCACAATGTTGGGCAAAAGCGTGCGCGACACTCGTAGCGAGACCCTGCTGCTGGAATGCCTCAACGGTCTCAATCCCCACGCCGCAGGTAAAATCGCTGACATATTCCGCCGTACACCATGACACAATCTCGTCGGCGTCATTCAACCCACAGAAGCCGAAGCCACGCTGCCAGAACAGTTCGAGCGAATTCCAACACGATTGAATTTCCTCAAGTACACTGTCGGCATTCTTGTAGGCGGCGGACAATAGTTCGCGCTCAATCCTGCACACACGGAATCCATGAGTTGCTGCAATTGGCGGCTGGTCGGTGGTGTCGAGTGCTAAAAGAGTGCGCGGGCGTTTATGCAGCGTGAAACAGGGGAACAAGTCAACCATGTGTTCTGCCCATGCGTCATTAGACGTGTAGAGTTTGAAAATGCGCAACTGCCGTGCGCGGGCGTGTGGCAAAACAGTGTCCGTGAGAAGCTGACACAAGGCGTCGTTAAACTGTGCGTTCGCGGCATCGCCACCAAAATACAGACTGTGCGTGTTATCCCAGATAAAGGCAGATCGTGGCGTGCGAACGTCATCTACCCAGATCGTTGCGGGACTGTTGCCCGCGCTCATCGCATCGACGACAAAGCCGAGATGCGGCACGTCAAACAAGGTGTTGAGATCATTGCCTTGAGCGTGGAAGATGTGCAAGTGAAAATGCCCATTGATGAATGAAACAGTGGGTGAATTATACCCAAAAACGTTAGAAACATGAAGCGCGCAGCAGGTCATCACACTCAGGGCGATTGCATCAAAATCGCGAATTGGGTCAAGGAAGGTCAGAAACGTCATTGTAGGGGCGAACCTGTGTG
>CALMZT010000002.1 GCA_937870805.1 uncultured Chloroflexota bacterium | reverse complement strand
ATGATGAGGCGATAAAGACAAAACGCAACAACCGTGATCGTTTGACGCGGCTGGTGCAGCAGATGGACGATGACGAAATTGCCCAACTGAGCGACTTACTATCCCAAAATGATGACAGCGCGCGTTATAATGAGCGTCTAGGTCAATAAACGACGCAAGCGCTTTTGTAGTAGGCTCGCGTCATGTGTTTTTGGAGAAAAAAGATTGTGACACTGACGGAAGAACGCCTACACACTTTGCTATCACCGCGTCCTGTGCGCTTTTTCCCACAAGTGAGCAGTACAAATGATGTTGCGCTGGAGTGGCTGCGCGAAGATGCCCCATCAGGCGCTGTCGTCGTGGCTGATGAGCAGCTACACGGACGCGGACGCCTGAAACGCATCTGGCACACACCGCCCGATTCAGCGCTGGCACTGTCTGTGATTCTCTACCCCTCCATAAGTTCCTTGCCACAAGTGAGTATGCTCGGTGCGCTGGCGGTATACGATCTGCTGCACGATCTTGGCGTGCAAAAAGCGGGTATCAAATGGCCCAACGATGTACAAATCAACGGCTTGAAAGTCTGTGGCATTTTGCCAGAGGCGGCGTGGCAAGGGGAAACGCTGCTCGGCGTAGCGCTAGGTATCGGTGTCAATGTGCGTGTGGATTTTGAAACGGTGTCTGCTGAGCTTGCGGACACGGCGACCAACGTGGAAACGGTTCTCGATAGGCGTGTTGATCGCTCAGAATTGCTGGCAATGCTGCTGGGGTATATTGACTTCTGGACAGATAAGTTGGGGAGTGATGTACTGTTCCAAACATGGAAACAGCGCTTGACGATGATGGGCAGACAAGTGGCAGTGACGACGCCGGACGGTGAAAAGCAGGGTTTTGTCGATAATGTGCTGAAAGATGGACAACTGATTGTCATCTCGGATGATGGCACATCTCACGAAATCCTCGCAGGCGATGTATCCCTACGAGTTGAGGGCTAAGGTATGGGTATCAAACTCGAATGGGAAGTTGAGTCGGGGGTACGCAATACAGGCGAAGACCCTGAAGCTGCTCGTCTGCGTCGTCGTGCGCGTATGCGGCTGCTGCTTGCTGTCGGTTTCCTATTGATAGCGGCATTAAGCTGTGTCGGCTTGGTGGCTTTGCGTGTGCGCTATGTTGATGAACAGGTGCGTGAGCAGTTGGTGAACACGGTAGACGCCGAAGTGGCGACGCTGCGCATCGGTGATTTGAACGCATATCTCAACTTTCAGCATACGGGCAATCCTGAATGGCTGGATGTACAACGACAGCAGTTCAGCGCCTATCAAGCGCTCAAATTGGAACAGGCGATACAACTCACGGGAAACGTCCTGGATGTGACTTTTGACGAGAACCTGCGGCGCGCGCGGGCGCTCGTTGAAGAGATTATCGACGGCGTATCGTATACTCGTGTGTGGTTTTACTATCGTTTCCCTGATGAACGCTGGCTGCATGTCGAACCTGACTACACCTTCTGGGGTAATCAGCAAACCTATACAAGCGATAAGCTCACAATGGTTTACTACGAGGTAGATGTGCCGCTGGTGAACCAGATGATTCCGCGCCTTGAAAACTGGCTGACGATTGCGTGCAGCACATTTCCCTGTGACAACAGCGTGCCGCTTGCCGTTGTTGTTGTGCCTAATCCTACGCTGCAAACTGGCTGGATGCCTGATAATCCGCGCGCCTTACAAATGTCATCGCCTTATACGACACGCGCCCGTACCGATCAGCCGTTTGAACCCGATTTGCGGTTGCAGATCGCCAATATGATCGCCGATCATTTTGTGTCGCAGACGTCGAATAATATGCAGCCTACGTATCCTGCCGATGCCTATTATTTGCGGCAGGCAGTCGTGTCGTGGCTGGTAGGACGCTTTGTCGAAATTGACACCAATTCATTTGTCGTCAGCAGCCTTGCCTCGCAGTATGGTGATACAGCGGTGGGGCGGTTGATGCAGATCATGCAGCCGACTTCTAATGCGCGAGTATTGGCAGAGGCGGCAGGTGTGGCGTCGCTGGATATAGCAAACCTCGATTGGCGCGACTTTTTGACATGGCGTCTGGTTGCGGAAGCGTCCCTGATTGCTCAGCGCGACGAGACAAACTTCCTTGCCCTGTACGACACACGCGATGAGACCCTGCGGAACACAGCGTTGGCACGCTTTAACGAGACGACGCCCTCAGAAAATCAGGTTGTGACGGTAGCAGTGGCACAAACGGGGGCTGATGGTTCGCCGGAAATTCTGGCGACGGTACAAGTGGGACCTCCTGAGAATGCCCGCCAGGAACTCGTGCTGTTTCGTCTGGTGGATGGCTTGTGGAAGCGCGCAAGTTGAGTCTAAAATAGAGAAAAACGTGAGGAGGGGTGAGCCATGTTGGACGATCTGCGTAGAAGTACCTCAGATGACGATGCACTT
>CALMZT010000001.1 GCA_937870805.1 uncultured Chloroflexota bacterium | reverse complement strand
ATCGTCAATTCCCGCTGAAGGTGGATTCGTCGAGCGTCTCGTCGATGATCCGCTGGTGCGCCTGGCGGTCGAGCGACTGGCCGATGACGCGCGAGGCGGCGTTGACGGCGATATCGGCGAATTCGCCGCGGAGCTCAGCGATGGCGCGGTCCCGCTCGAGCTGGATTTCGGCACGTGAGCGTTCGAGCGCGGCCTCGCGGTCGCGGTTCGCCTGTTCGCGGGCTTCTGCCTGGATGCGCGTGGCGATCTGCTGTGCCTCGCCGACGAGCGCCTGAGCTTCGGCGCGTCCTGTTTGGAGCTGCGCCTGGATCTGGGCCTGCGCGGCCGCCGCTTCGGCGCGCGCGATCTCGGCCGCGTTCAGCCCCTCGGCGATCTTCTGCTTGCGCTCGTCGAGCATCTTCAGGATCGGCTTGTAGAGCGTGAACCTGAGGATGACGAGCAGAACGAAGAAGTTCGCGATTTGAGCGATCAGCTGGGGCAGGTTTAGGCCGAGGGCGGAAACTGCCTGGTCCATGAGCGACCGTCCCTTTCGATTGTCAGATGACGAACGCGATGATGAGTGCTGTAAGCAGGGCGTAGATGCCGATGGCTTCGGCGAATGCGACGCCCAGGATCATGTTCGTCTGGATCGTCGGTGTGTAATCGGGATTACGTCCCATCGCCTGCACCGCGCCACCCACTGCCAGACCGATACCGATACCACCACCCAGCGCGCCGATCATCGCCAGACCAGCGCCGATTGCCTTACCCATCAAAACGATTGCGGCTGCAAGAGCATTTGCGGCTTCAAGATCCATGTCATTTCCTCCGAGTGTTTAATTAGATACGAATTAAAGATGCTTCCCTCATCAAGAAGGAAACGACTGTTAGTGTGCTGCAACGGACTCTGCATGTCCTTCTTCAGCGTGTCCTTCATCAGGGTGCTCATCGTCATGACCGTGACCAATCGTCGCCAGGTTCATGAAGATCGCCGTCAGCAGACCAAACACAAGTGCCTGGATCACACCAACGAAGAACTCAAGGATGAAGAAGGGCCAAGGCAGGAAGGGCAGCAAGAAACTCATGACGAACAGCAAGACCGAACCCGCGAACACGTTACCGAGCAACCGGAAGGAGAACGAGAGAATTCTTGCGATCTCGCCAATCAGCTCAAGCAAACCGACAGCAACGTCGATACCACCCAACGGTGACGTGAACAGTGTCTTGAAGTTAAAGAACTTGGTGAGATAGCCCAAGCCCAACGCTCTGAAACCCATCACCTGCGTCATCACCACCGCGCACAATGCCAGCGCCAGAGTCATACTCAGGTCAGTTGACGGTGGGCGCAGGAAGGGCAGCGCGACCCAGGGTACACTGGGGTCTCCCGGAGCGTAATGTTCCTCTTCACCCTCTGCTGCCGCCTCACCTTCGCCAGTTTCTTCACCAATGCCGCCTTCAACTTGTGTTTCTTCACCCTCAGCCACAGCCGTCGCTTCACCTTCAACCGCAGTGCCTTCGGCAATAACCGTCGCTTCACCTTCAACCGCAGTGCCTTCGGCAATAACCGTCGCTTCCGCAGCCGCTTCGCCTTCGGTGGCAGCGCTTTCGGCAGGAACCACTGCTTCTTCGCTCACCGCAGCTTCTGCTTCAGTCTGTTCCACCTCGGCGCTGATACCAGAACGGCAGCCATTGGCAATACGTGTCTGGCGTTCCGCTTCGGTCAGCAGCGCTGATTCCTCTGGGCTAACCCAGGGACACTTGGGGTTCAATGCGGACGCACCAAAGAAGGTCCTGTACACATCATGACCTTCAAGTGGTTCACCCGTTTGTTTATCGAGATGCGGTTCGATGAACCCGATGCTATCGACGCCGGGGATAATCGACTGCCAGTTGGACAGCAATACGATGAAGAAGATGGTTGCAAACATCCTGAAAATGGTGGGGAAGAAGCGATTACCGCCAGCGATGCCGGAGATAAAGTCGTACAGTCCCTCGAACACCATCTCAAAGAAGTTGTAGAACCCACCACGCGGTACTTCACTCCAGCTTTTCGGCATGTTCCGCGACACGTAGAACATGAGCAATCCCAGCAAAACCCAGACAACAATCGACCCCATCATGGTATTGGTCATGGGGGAGCCAAGAACGATGTTGTTTGGCATGGGGATTAAACCGAACAGTTTCCAGCCTGACGGGTAAACCTCACCCGGCAGTTGAATGACTGGAATCACCGGGGGCGTCCAGATTGTTACGGCAATCCCGGCGAGTAGAAGCAGCAGCGCGATCCAACGCCTTTTACCGCTCCAGTTTATGGTCACTTAGACTGTCCTCCTTCTGTGATGCACTACTCTGAAGACTTTTGGTCTTATAGCGCGTGTATTGATACACCGCCCAAAGATTAAGCGGAATACTCCCAAGTAGAAAAACAAACAAAAAAATGGGCTTTGTTCCCAGCAATTGGTCTAGCAACAAACCGAGAATGACCGCCCCGCCAGCGACCAGCGTCAGGAAACACCCTACTTGTCCGGCAACACCGACGGCAAGAAGATATGTACTTGCTGGATCTGGGTTTGGCTTGTTAGACATTGGCGCATTCTATCACAATCAAAACATACTTGCCACAAATTATTTTGCTAAAAATTTCACAACTGAGGAATTGTGATATTTTGCACAAATTATAACGTTTTTTTCAGCGTCTTATCAAGAAGCCATTTGTACATTTAGTCGAAGTAGCCCTAAATGTACATTTTCACATTTTAGGGGGCACGGCACACCGTACCCCTACCCCATAGTCTTGATTCTGATTTCTCTTGGCGATCTTGGCGTCTTGGCGGTTAGAAATTGAATTTCCAAACAGGTTCTAATCCCCTTGTTCGCACTA